>CANGIH010000136.1 GCA_947453875.1 Planctomycetaceae bacterium
CGCCACCTTGGCCACCGGCAGCCCCGTCGCCTTGGCAACGAACGGCACGGTGCGGCTGGCCCGCGGATTGACCTCGATCACGTAGAGCGTCGGCTTGCCCTCCTCGCGTTTGACGGCGAACTGGACATTCATCAGGCCGATGACACCGAGACTGCGGGCCAGGCCGATCGCGGCCTGCTTGATCTCTGCGACCACGTCGGTGGGGAGACTGTGTGGGGGGATGCAGCAGGCCGAGTCGCCGGAGTGAACCCCCGCTTCCTCGATGTGCTCCATGACGCCGGCGACGATCACATCGCGGCCGTCGGCGATGCAGTCGACGTCGACCTCGATCGCATCCTCGAGGAAGCGGTCGATGAGCACCGGCTGCCCCTGAGCGACGGCGAAGGCCTCGGCGACGTAGCGCTCGAACTGCGCCGTGTCGTAGCAGATCTCCATTGCCCGCCCACCAAGGACGAAGCTCGGGCGCACCAGTGACGGAAAGCCGATCCGCTGCACCTCGCGGCGGGCCTGCTCGAGCGTCCGGGCGATGCCGCAGGCCGGCTGGCGGAGATCGAGGCGATCGAGGAGCGTCTTGAACTTCTCCCGGTCCTCCGCCTGCTCGATCGTGTCGACACTCGTGCCGATGATCGGCAGCCCGGCCGCCGACAGGGCCCGGGCGAGATTGAGCGGCGTCTGGCCGCCGAGCTGTACGATCACGCCGTCGGGCTGGATGCGGTCGGCGATGTTGAGCACGTCCTCGCAGGTGAGCGGCTCGAAGAACAGCATGTCGCTGGTGTCGTAGTCGGTGCTCACCGTCTCCGGATTCGAGTTGACCATCACGCTCTCGATCCCCATCTCGCGGAGCGCGAAGCTGGCGTGGCAGCAGCAGTAGTCGAACTCGATCCCCTGGCCGATCCGGTTGGGGCCGCCGCCGAGGATCATCACTCGCTTCTTCCCCGGCACCTTCGGCCGCGTCTCGTCCTCCTCCTCCCAGGACGAGTAGTAGTAGGGGGTCTCGGCCTCGAACTCGGCGGCACAGGTGTCGACGGCCTTGTAGGTGGCCACGATCCCGCGGCGTTTCCGCTCCACACGCACATCCATCTCGGCGGCGCCGAGGAGATGAGCCAACTGCCGGTCGGAGAATCCGGCCTGCTTGGCGGCACGGAGGAGACCATCGTCGATCGATCCGAGCGACCCGACCGTGCTCAACAGCGACTCCATCTCGACGATCTGCGACATCTGGTCGAGGAACCAGCGATCGATTGCGGTTGCCTCGTAGATCTCCTCGACGGTCATCCCAACCTTGAGGGCGTACCGGAGATACCAGACGCGGTCCGGATCGGGCGTGGAGATCTTCGCGAGGATGTCGTCTTTCGAGGGCTCGGCGATGGTGCCCCACAGATCCTTGCCATCACAGCCGAGGCCGAACGCCCCCACTTCGAGGCCCCGAAGCGCCTTCTGGAAAGCCTCCTTGAAGGTCCGCCCGATCGCCATCGTCTCGCCGACGCTCTTCATCTGCGTCGTCAGACGGCTGTCGGCCTCGGGGAACTTCTCGAAGGCGAACCGCGGCACCTTGACGACGACGTAGTCGATCGAGGGCTCGAAACAGGCCTTCGTCCGCCGGGTGATGTCGTTGGGAAGTTCGTGCAGCCGCCAGCCGACGGCGAGCTTGGCGGCGATCTTGGCGATCGGGAATCCGGTCGCCTTGCTCGCCAGTGCCGACGACCGGCTGACCCGCGGATTCATCTCGATGACGATCATTCGCCCGTTGGTCGGATGGACGGCGAACTGGATGTTCGAGCCGCCGGTGGCCACGCCGATGGCGCGGATGACCGCGAAGCTGGCATCGCGCATCCGCTGGTACTGGCGGTCGGTGAGCGTCATCGCCGGGGCGACGGTGATCGAGTCGCCGGTGTGGACACCGCAGGGGTCGAAGTTTTCGATCGAGCAGATGATGACGGCGTTGTCGTCGGCGTCACGCATCACCTCCATCTCGTATTCCTTCCAGCCGAGGATCGACTCCTCGACCAGCACCTCCCCCACCGGCGACAGATCGATGCCCCGCTGCACCTTCGTGTCGAACTCTTCGCGGTTGTAGGCGATCCCGGAGCCCGAACCACCGAGCGTGAAGCTCGGGCGGATCACCGCCGGGAGACCGATCTCGGCGAGCACCTCGCGGGCCTCCGCGAGCGACCGCACGATCCGGCCGCGGCAGGTCTCGAGGCCGATCTTCCGCATCGTCTCCTTGAAGATTTCCCGGTCCTCGCCCCGCTTGATGGCGTCGGCCTTGGCCCCGATCATCTCCACCCCATGCCGGGCGAGGACGCCGTGGCGGTCGAGTTCCATGGCGAGATTGAGCGCCGTCTGGCCGCCGAGGGTGGGAAGGACGGCGTCCGGCTTCTCGACTTCAATGACTTTCTCGAGCATCTGCCAGGTGAGGGGCTCGATGTACGTCCGGTCGGCCGTCCCCGGATCGGTCATGATCGTGGCGGGGTTGGAATTGACGAGGACGACCCGGTAGCCGTCCTCGCGCAGCGCCTTGCAGGCCTGGGTGCCGGAGTAGTCGAACTCGCAGGCCTGCCCGATGACAATCGGCCCGGAACCGATGAGAAGGATCGTGTGCAGGTCGTCGCGACGGGGCATGGAGTGGCCGGAGGGAGCGGGTGGGGGAAACGTCGTGGAAAGGTGGGGACGCAGGCGGGGAAACGCGTCGACCGCGGGGCGGGGCAGGTTGCGGGCAAACGCGCAAACCCTACCATCCGGCACGCGGTTCCATCAACGAACGGCTACAATTCCCGTGGCTGGAGTGCCTTGCCGGCCCCTCCCCCATCCCTCCTCCGGAAGCTCCGATGTCGATCGCCACCCCCGCCCTCGACGCCCTCCGCGACACCCTCCCGGACGATCTGAAGGACATCCGCCTCAATCTGGCAAGCGTCCTCTCCGGCGAGAACCTCACCCCGGCCCAGGCCTTCGGCACGGCGCTGGCCTCCGCCCGCTTCCTCCGGTCGAGGCCGCTTGTCGATGCCCTCGAAAGCGACATCCGCGCAGGTCTCGGCGACGCCGCCCCGCCGATCCTCTCCGACGCCCTCGCCGCCGCGGGGCTGATGGCGATGAACACCGTCTACTACCGCTTTCGTCATATGATCCGCAAGGAAAGCTACGACGCCCGCCCCCCCCGCCTGCGGATGAGCCGGATGATCCAACCAGCCACGAGCAAGCTCGACTTCGAACTGATGAGCCTGGCTTGCGCGGCACTGGCCGGCTGCGAACTGTGCATCCAGAACCACGAGAAGAGCCTGTTGCATGTCGGTGCAAGCGAGGATGCCTGCCACGACGCGGTGCGGATCGCGGCGGTCGTCTCGGCGGCCGCCTGTGGGATCTCGACATGAATCCCCGGGCGAGCGAGGTGTCGGCGGCTGTGGGCCTGTTCCGGCTGCGGCTACTCCGGCCTCCGTTCCAGCCTGTTCTCCGCCTCCTGTTGATCGTGGCGACGGCGATGTCCACGATCGCCCTTGCCGAACCGGCGCCGACCATCGTCCGCCTCCAGATCTTCAACCGCTCGGCCGAGCCGGCGGAAATCGTCGCGATTGGTCCGGATGGCGCGCGGACCCCTGCCGGGGAAGTGGCTCCTGGCGGCAACACCATCCTCGTCGCCCCCTCCGGTCAGGACTATTTGATCGTCGGGAGGGAGAGCGGCGCTGAGGAGCAGACGACCGCGAGCCAGCCGGTCCAGGCGTTCGTGTTCCGGCCGCTGCCCGGCTCAGGCGATAACGCGCCGGAGCCGGTGGCTGAGGGACGGGTGATCCCCCCACCGCCTTCACTGAAGATCGCTTCTTTTCATGCCAAATACACAACCGCCCAAGGCTTTCCAATCGTCGCCTCGGCGCGGGTCAGCGACTTCGCCCTCCTCGAGGCAGCGCATCTGGTGAGCGCCATGCTCGCAGCCCGTCCCGACGTCCGCCGGGCGCTTGTCGCCTCAGGGGCGCGGCTGTGCATCATCGGCCATGATGAATACACGACCGACCTGCCGGAGTTCGCCTTTCTCGCCGCGGAACCGCAGCCTGAATTCCCCGGCATCTCCGGCCGCGACTTCTGGGACGCCCGCGCCCGCGGCACGGGGGGCAGCGAGACCGATCCCTACTGCTCCTGTGGCGAGGAGAACCTGCTGGCATATGAGGGCGACCCCTACGCCGCCGAGTGCATCCTGATCCACGAGTTCGCCCACGCCATCCACCTCCGCGGGATGACGAATGTTGATCCCTCGTTCGATGGCCGGCTCCGGGCCGCCTACGACGCCGCCATGCGCGACGGCCTGGGGAAGGGGAAGTACGCGGCGGTGAATCACCACGAGTATTTCGCCGAGGGGGTGCAGAGCTGGTTCGACAACAACCGCGTCGACGATCACGACCACAACCATGTCCACCTCCGCAGCCAGCTGGTCGACTACGATCCACGCCTCGCCGCCCTCTGCCGCGAGGTCTTCGGTGACACCGAACTCCGCTACACGAAGCCTGCCACCCGCCTCACCGGCCACCTGACCGGCTACGATCCGGCGGCGGCACCGCGATTTGCCTGGCCCGACCGGCTCGAACGGGCCCAGCGGGAGATCCTCCGGCAGGCGGAGGCCCGATCGAAGCAGGCGGAGGCCGCGGCGGACGGGCCCGACGAGCCCCCAGTTCCCCCGAATCTCGAGGAGCGACGATGACGATCCAGGAGAGTGACACCGACGGCGGTCGCCGCCCCGGTCCGGGCCGCACCGTCGACGAGATTCTCGCCTCGGCCACCGAGGAGGGCCGGTCCACGCTCAAGGTGCTCGGGGAGCTCGTCGGCAACGAGCCGGCCTCCGTGGCCTCGCCGGCCCAGTTCGCCACGCGGCATCTGCGGATCGACCCGCTCGCGCTTGCCAGCACGCGGTTCACCGGGCCGTCGACGTCGCTTTCGATCCTCGGCAACCTGCTCCGGCTGGAGATGGAGAAGCATGGCGAGCGGGTTGTCATCGGTTCGCCCGGCGACGGCCTCCCCCCCACCTGGTCGCAGCTCGATCTCGGCCTCGACGAGCGCGGCATCAACCGCCAGGTGACGGTGCCCGGCCGGTTGGTGGCCTTCTTCCCAGCCGGCACGCTCGCCCCGGCGGGGCTGTGCATCCTCGTTGATGACCGCCACTGGTCGCGGGAATTCGCCATCCTCTCCTCGACCACGGACAAGTCGGTCGCCGAGACGCTCCTGGCGTCGTTCCGCGAGCGGCTGAAATCGCCCGACAATCCGCTCCGCGGCCGCGTCCTCCAGGCCAGCGTCGCCGACGGCTGCATCCGTGTCGGCGTCAGCCCTGCGATCGACAGCCGCCGCGAGGGGCTGATCCTCCCGGAGGAGGTGTGGCGCGAGATCGACGTCTTCCTCGCCGCCGCCACGACGAGGCGCGATCTCCTCCGCTCGCTCGGCCTGGGCACCAACCGCGGCCTCCTCGTGGCCGGCCCGCCGGGCGTCGGCAAGACGCACCTTGTCCGCGTGATCGCCGCGAGCCTCGTCGGCCAGTACACGACGATCCTCGCCGACGCCGGGTCGATGCGGCATGCGCTCGCCGATCTCTATGCCGAGAGCGACACCTTCGGGCCGACGCTCGTCGTCCTCGACGACATCGATCTCGTCCTCGGCCACCGCGATGCCGGGGGCGACAACTCGAGCTTGGCCGACTTCCTCGCCACGCTCGACGGCGTCCGCCAGCGTGAAGACGTCCTCACGATCGCCACGACGAACGACCCGAAGTCGCTCGACCCAGCGGCCCAGCGCTCGAGCCGCTTCGACATGATCGTCTCGCTGCCGATGCCCGATGCCGCGTCACGGGCGGCGATCCTCGGCCGGCATCTGGTGCCACTCGGCCTTCCGATCGATCTCCACGCCATGGCGGAGCATCTCGAGGGGGCGACCGGCGCGGATGTCCGCGAGGTGGTCCGCCGGGCGATCCTCGAACATGGCAGCTCGTTCACCCAGGTCCAGCTCACCGACATCGCCCTCTCCGGCCGGTGGCGGGCCAACGTCAACCGGCGGAAGTATCTCTGAGCGAGCCGGACGCCGCGGTGACGGCGGCGGCGGACCGTCCGATCTATAATCCTCTTATGTGTCCCTCCGACCCCGATCCCGTCGCTGGCCCCCCAGACCTCTTCGCCGCGCGGCGGGAGCATCAGCGGCGCCGCGCGATGGCACTCACGCCCGCGGAGCGTCTGGCGAAAATGGATGCCCTGATCGCCGATGCTTGGCGGCTCCTGGAACGCAACCCGACGGCACTCCGCCACTTCGTGCAACGCAACCATCGCATGCGTTCGATATCGACCGCGGACGCCCTCGATCTCGCTTCGGAATGATTCCGACGCACGAGAGATGTGACCACTCCCGCAAGGGCTCGTAATGCCCGCCGATGGGTAGGCGCAAAAAAAAGCCGCAGGCCGTGGGTCACACGGGCTACGGCGGTCGTCTTTCGACGGTGCCTGCGATTTCTCTTGTTGCGTGAAACCGCGGGCCGAGATCGATTACACTCCCACCTTTATGGGGTGGTAGACCCTTCCTGTCAAGCACCGCCTTTCCGCTGACTATTTCCGCTCGCCTCGGGCCAGGAGGAGACGCAGTGCATCGACTCGCATTCGACATCGGATCGAATTCCGTCGGTTCGGCATGGATCGATACCGAAAACGGGACGATCACCACTGGCACCTCGGTTTTTCCA
>CANGIH010000137.1 GCA_947453875.1 Planctomycetaceae bacterium
AGCCTTCGATCTTTCCCGCGAGGACGAGCAGACCCGCGACCGCTACGGCCGCAATGCCTGGGGGCAGCAGTTGCTGATGTGCCGGCGTCTCGTCGAGGCGGGGGTGGACATCGTGACCACGCAGCTCGCCGGGCCGCTCTGTGGCCGCGTGGGCAACTGGGACGACCATGCCGTCAATCATCACGTCTTCGACGCCCTCCGCTATCGGGCCGATGCCTACGACCAGTCGGTGACGGCGCTGATCGAGGACATCTACGACCGTGGGCTCGACAGGCGTGTGCTCGTCGTCGTCACCGGCGAGTTCGGGCGGACACCCCGGATCGAGTATTCGCCGAGCACCGGCGAAGGCGCCGCGAGCGCCCCGGCCGGCACGAAGCAACCAGGTCGCGATCATTGGCCACGTGCCTACTCCAACATCTGGGCCGGTGGCGGCATCCAGACCGGTCGCGTGATCGGGGCCACCGATCGCAAGGGGGAGGATGTCACCGAGCGTCGCTGCACGGCGGGCGACTTCCTGGCGACGATCTACCACCACCTCGGCATCGACGCCCCCCAGGTGACGATCGACGACTTGAACGGCCGCCCGACACCGGTCGTCGACCACGGCAGGCCGATCGCGGAACTGATCGGCTGACGAACGCCCGCCGGGACGCCAGGGACACACGGACGCCCCGACGACACGGGCGAGAAGATCACCGACCTCCACTCGTGCGGACGATGCTGTGGCTGAACTTCGCCACGGTCTACGTCCACTTCTTCATGAACCGGGCGGTGTTCCGCTTCTCGCATCCCGAGGTCCGCAAGGTCACCGGCAAACTTCTCTTCGCCCGAAGGAGCAGCAATGGTGGCTGATTTCGCCACGCGGTCCGGGACGGCGATCGTCTCCACCGCTCCACTTCCTCTCCCCCGCCGTTCGATTCTCCGCCGTTCGATTCTCCGCCGGGCCGCCGCCACCGCCGCATTCGGAGCGGGTGCCTGGTGGCACTGCGCGCCGGCGGCCGAGGCCCCCACCGCGGCGGTCGACGAGCTCGCGGTGGCGATTCTCGGCTGCGGCATCCGCGGCCCGGCGCACGCGGCGGAACTTGCCGGCCGCCACGGCTGCCGGGTGGCGTGGGTGTGCGACCCCGACCGCCGCCGCGCCGAGAAGATGGCCGACGACGTCGCCCTCCTCCAGAGTTCCCGCCCGCGTGTCGCCTCCGACCTCCGCACGCCGCTCGACGACGCCTCCCTCGACATCGTCACGGTTGCCACCCCCAACCACTGGCATGCGCTCGCCGCGATCCTGGCGATGGAAGCGGGGAAGGATGTCTACGTCGAGAAGCCTGTCTGCCACTCCATCGAGGAGGGGCAGCGTCTGGCGGCGACGGCCAGACGCCTGCAGCGGATCTGCCAGGGGGGCACGCAGGCCCGCTCGCTCCCCTGCCTGGCGGAGGCCCGGGCGTTGGTCGCCGCCGGTGGCATCGGGAAGCCGACACTCGCCCGGATGCTCTACACGAGCCACCGCCAGCCGATCGGTGGCCCGGGCGCATTCCAGCCGCCACGGGAGGTCAACTACGACCTGTTCTGCGGCCCCGCGCCGCTTTCGCCCCTCACGCGACCGCAGTTCCACTACGACTGGCACTGGTTCTGGACCACCGGCGACGGCGATCTCGGCAACAACGGCATTCATTTCCTCGATGCGGCGAGAAACCTGCTCGCCCTCGAGGGCCCCGGAGCGGCGACGCTCTCCTTCGGCACCCGCGCGGGCTATGCCGATGCCGCCGAGACACCCCACACGCAGGTGAGCGTGACGCTCTTTCCCGACGTGACGCTCGTCACCGAGATCCGCAACCTGAAAGAAGCGGCCGACATCGACGGGTTGGCGATGGGGGTCCAGATCCACGGCAGCGAGGGACGCCTGGTCTGGAAGTCGCAAAGCCCGGCGGTCGCCATCCTCGATCCGGCCGGCGCGATCGTGAAGACGATTTCCGGGAGGGGCGACCACCAGAAGCATCACTTCGCCAACTTCGTCGCCGCCGTGAAGGCCCGCGATCCGCACCTCCTCGCTGCACGAATCGAGGAGGGGGTGCAGTCGACGGCGCTGTGCCACCTCGGCAACATTTCCTACCGGCTCGGCGACGATCAGGGTTTCGACGACGTCGCCGCCCGCCTCGCCGAACGGATGCCGGGCGAGGAACCGCGACACCTTCTCGCCCGCCTGCGGCAGCATCTGGCTGACAACGGCTGCGCCCCTGCGACGGGGCAGATCCGCTGCGGGCCATGGGTCGAGACATCGGCTGGCAAGGCGACCTCTGCCGAGGCCCTCGCTGCCGACAGCGGACCGGTGGTCGTCGACCCCGGAGCCCAGGCCCTCGAACGCCTCGACTACCGGCGTCCCTTTCTGCTCCCGCCGCCGTAGCAGACGGTGGATAAAGTCACTTCCCGTCAGAAGATCGCGCGGATCGGCTCCCCCGTCGCGATCCGGTGGGGACGGCCGAGCGGGTCGTGGATCTCCTTCGCATGGTCGATCCCGAACCGCCAGAAGATCGTCGCGGCAAGATCCCCCGGCGTGACCGGATCAACCGCTGGAAAAGCTCCGGTGCGATCGCTCGCACCATGGACCGCGCCCCCCTGGATCCCGCCACCGGCCAGAAGCACCGAGTAGCAATGGGGCCAATGATCGCGGCCGGCACCGGAATTGATCTTCGGCGTCCGACCGAATTCCCCCATCGCCACCACGAGCGTCGATTCGAGGAGGCCCCGGGTGTCGAGATCGGTGATCAGGGCCGCGAGCGACCGGTCGGCGATCGGGAGGAGATGGTTCTTGTGTTGGCTCGCGCACTTGGCGTGAGCGTCCCAGTTCTGCCCCTGCTGCCGGTAATCGTAGACGTTGACGAACGGCACCCCCGCCTCGACCAGCCGCCGGGCGACGAGGAGATTCTGTCCACGCATCTGACGGGCCTGGCCCATCTCGCCCCCACCGCCATTGACCTCGCCGGCAGGGAGGGGGGCGGCGGTGAAGCCATAGGCCTCGCGGACATTCGCCGGCTCCCGCGAGACATCGAGGGCCTCGCGGATCGCCTTCGATTCGAGCAAGCCGCTGGCCCGGTCGGCAAAAGCCGTGAAAGGATTGCTGCCGGGCACCGCGGTGGTCGCGGCATCGAGTGACTCAAGCAATCCGCGGCGACGGTCTCGGCGGCCGGCATCGAAGCCTTCGCGGGGAATGAGGGCATCGATCGGATAACTCCGCGTGACCGGATCGACATCGATCAGCAGCGGGTCGTACGCGGCCCCGAGGAAGCCTGCTCCCTGGCAGGGAACGGGATGGACGTTCTGGAACACGAACGGCAGCGACGCGAAAGGGACCTCGCCGACCGGCGCCGGGTTGAGGGCCGAGACCACGCTTCCATGGCAGGGATGGAACTGCCGCGTCGGCACGAAGAGTTCGCGGTCGGGGCCATCGAGCGGCCGGCCGGTGAGGGCGTGGATCGACGCCGAGTCATGCAGGTTTGCCTCGTGGTGCATGCTCCGCAGGATGGCGATCTTGTCCATCACGCCGGCCAGACCGGGCAGATGCTCGCAGATCTGCACGCCGGGCACCGTGGTGGAGATCGGGGCGAACTCGCCACGGATGTCGGCGGGGGCCGCCGGCTTCATGTCGAAGGTGTCGAGATGGCTCGGCCCTCCGTACCAGAACAGGAGGATGCAGGACCGGATCGGGCGGTGGGCCGTGATCTGGGCGCCGGCCGCCCGGGCCCGGAGGAGCCCGCCGAGCGAGAGCCCGAGCCCACCCCCGAAAAGCCCGCGCCCCCCGGAAAGCCCGATCGACAAATCGATGAATCCCCTTCGCGACAGGGTGCGTTCCACGCCGCTGCGACCATCACGACGCATCACTCGCTCCTCGACTTCACGGCGATGGCCCCGGTCCATCGCGTCGATCCGGCCTCACGGGGAACCAGCCCCGCTCCCTCCACCGGCCACTGGCTCCTCTGCCAGCGGCACCTGATCCGATCCCATGAGGTAGGCGACGAGATCACGGACGTCGTCCCCGGAGAGCTTCGAGAGGAGTCCGTCGGGCATGAGCGACTGCTGCTGCACGACCTGCTCGGCGATGTCGTTGCGGTCGAGGACGATCGGCGCCTGGGCGGTCTGCACCGTGACCGTCCGCTCGTCGGCGGCGCTGATCACGCCGGTGACGGCCCGGCCATCGGCGAGGACGAACGACACGGCGCGGAAATCGCTCCCCACGCTCGCTCCCGGATCGACGACATTCTCCAGCAGATAGTCGAGGTTCCTCCGATTGGAGCCGGTGAGATCGGGGCCGAGCTTGCGTCCCTCCCCGAAGAGGACATGGCAGCTCGCACAGTCGCGGGCGAAGAGGGCACGACCATGGCTGCGGTCGGCGGTGGCCACCACCTCAGGCACGAGTTGCTGCCGCCAACGCTCGATGAGTTCCTTCTTGTCGGCGGCACTGACCCGTACCTGGCCCCACAGCTTCCCGAGACGCTCCGTGAGCGGCGGACTGTCGAAGTCGGCGATCTGTCTGGCATGGAACGCGGAGATCTCCTCGGGCCGGACCTGTCCAGCCTCCACGGCATCGAGCAGTTTCTCGGCGTAGGCGGGGCGGGACGCAAGCAGATCCACGAGTGCCCCCCGGTCGGCGGGCGAGTAGATCCCCGCCGCCCCCAGCGCCTTCGCGGGGGTCTCTGGGTGGTCGTAACGCGCCAGTCCCGCCAGCGCCTCGGCAACGACAGGCCGATCACCAAGCAGCCCCTGGAGAAGCGTGGCGCCGTCCTCCGGCACCGCCGAGAGGAGCGTCCGCAACGCCTGGCGGCGGGCCTCGGGGGCCGCGGCGCCGTCGAGCGCCACGCTCCGCACCACCTCGATGCCGCGCCCCTCCCCGAAGAGGACATCAAGCTCGCGGATCGCCTGGGCAGTCGCCTCGTTTTCCTCGGCGGCGAGTTGGGACGAGAGCGCGGCATAGCCCTCCGGGGGCGTTGCCTGCCGCCAGCCGCGGAGGCCGTCGGCGATCCCCGTGACGAGATCACGGCGCCGATCGGCGTCTCCGCCGACGGCCGCTTCGAGCAGGGCCGCGACGAGGTCGGGGCGGTCGTCGATCCGCCCGGCGATCAGTCGGGCCAGATTGTGGCGGACCTGCGGCAGCGCACTGGTTTTGGCCAGCGCCACGCCAGCGTCGGGGTGCCGGAGCACGGAGGGAGCCAGACCGAACCAGACGAGCTTCGGCAGTTCGGCGTCGGCGGCGTAGCGGTCGTGCCCGGCGACGACAGAGGCGAGCCGCCAGGCTGCCTCGTCAGCGAGCCTCCCGATGCCCGAAGCGAGGTGAAGCTGGACCGGGCCGGCCAGATCGGTGCCGGCCAGTGCCACCAACCGCCCGAGCACCGCAGCCGAGGGCTGCCTGCCGCCGGGGGAACAGTCGTCAAGGAGCAGCCGCACGCCCCAACTCCGCACGAATGGGTCGCTGTCGTCGAGGCGGTCGAGGAGGAATCCTTCGTCGAGCGCAGGGGTGAGCGGCGCGTGCATCGCCGCCAGCGCCCACAGGGCCCGGAGACGGTGGAGCGGATCGGCTGCCTTCGCGGCCCGGTCACGGAGCCAGACGACGTCAGCGGCGACGTCATCCCCCCGCGAGGCACGCTTCTGCCACTCGCGCACCACCGCCCGGCTCCACCACTGGTTCTCGACGAAAAGGTTTCCCCGGAGCCCCGTGCCGGCAAGCGCGGCGACATCGACCATCCCTGCGCCACGCGGCGTGCCATGGACGAGCTTGTAGATCCGGCCGCTGGTGCGATGGACACCATCGTGGTCATGGCACTCGCCGGTGTCGGACCAGTCGGCGATGAACACACCCCCCTCGGGGCCGGTCACGAGATCCATGCCGCGGAAGAACGGGTCGCTGACGAAGCAGAGGTCGTCGCCGTGCGTCGCCGAATACCCCGCTCCCTTCGGCGCGAGGCGGTCGTGGTTGATCCGCCGGCCATGGAGGTTGAGGGCAAACACGCCGCCGCGGTATTCCGCAGGCCAGTTGTCACCCTGATAGATCATCAGGCCGATGTGGGCGTGGCCACCGCCGGCGGCGCTCGTCTTGTCGGAGACTCCGAAGCGGATGTCGCTCCACTTCTCGCCGGTGTCCCAGTGGACATGGTCGGCGACCTGCGGCACGAGGTCGTAGACATTCTGCTCCAGATCGGTGCCATACATCCGCTCGGTGTGGGCGCCGTGGACGGCGTGCCAAAGATGGCCGATGACGGTGTTGATCACGAACGTCTCGCCATGCTCGTCGAAATCGGTGCCCCAGGAATTGGTCATCCCGGAAATCACCCCCTCGACCACCTTGCGACCGGGGTGGTAGCGCCACACGCCGGTGTTGATCTCCACCCGTTGCGAATCCCCCGCGCCGGGAACACCGATCCGCGAGGTTCCCTGGATTCCGTGGCGGGCCCAAAGCCAGCCGTCGGGGCCCCACTTCAGGCCGTTGCAGGGCGTGTGTCCGACGCTTTTTTCGTCGATCCCGTCGAGGACGATCTCCGGCGGGCCGTCGGGAACGAGATCCTCGTCGCGGTCGGGAATGAAGAGCAGGTGGGGGAGATCGATCACCCAGGCGCCACCGAGGCCCACCGCCACGCTCGTCATCCGGGTGCCGCCATCCCAAAACACCCTGCG
>CANGIH010000138.1 GCA_947453875.1 Planctomycetaceae bacterium
GGGAGGACACTCACCAGGCGCGGGACGATCCGGTTGACATTGATCCAGTCCTCGACCGTCGGCAGCGGCAGGCCGGCGGCGTGGGCGAAGGCGGGGATGTGGAGGAGGAGATTCGTCGAGCCCCCGAAGGCGGCATGGACCACCATCGCGTTGTGGATGCTCGCGGGGGTGAGGATGTGGCGCATCGTCGATCCGGCATCGGCCAGCGCCACCAGTGCCCGCGCGGATCGCACGGCGAGATCGCGCCACACCGGCTGCCCCGACGGAACCAGCGCCGCGTGCGGGAGCGTGAGGCCGAGCGCCTCGGCCACTACTTGCGCCGTCGCCGCCGTGCCGAGGAATTGGCAGCCGCCGCCGGGGGTGGCGCAGGCCCGGCAGCCGAGGTCGGCCGCTTCTTGAAGAGTGATCAGGCTATGCGCGTAGCGAGTGCCGATCGTCTGGATTTTTCCCGCGTCCTCTCCGCTGCGGGGCGGGAGCGTGACGCCGCCGGGGACGATCACACCGGGGAGACGGTGGAGCCCGGAGAGGGCCATGAGCATCGCCGGGAGCCCCTTGTCACACGTCGCGATCCCGAGCACGCCGCGCCGCAGCGGCAGCGACCGGGCGAGCCGGCGGAGCACGACGGCGGCATCGTTGCGGTAGGGGAGACTGTCGAACATCCCTGTCGTGCCCTGGCTACGGCCGTCGCAGGGATCGGAGCAGAATCCGGCGAAGGGGACCTTGCCGAGCCGGCGCAATTCCTCGGCGGCGGCCTCGACGAGGAGCCCGATCTCCCAGTGGCCGGTGTGGTAGCCGAGGGCCACCGGGCGGCCGTCCGGGGCGCGCACGCCCCCCTGCGTGGAGAGGATGAGGAATTGGGGATCGGCAGATCCGGCGGCAGCCCAGCCCATGCCGACGTTCTGCGAGAGGCCGAACAGATCCCCAGAGGGCGCGTGGCGGAGCAACTCGTCGGTGAGCGGCAGCGTGCCGGAGGGGCCTTCGGCCGCGGATTGGATGTCGTAGACGTTTGCTCCAACCGGGCCGTGGGGATCGGCATCGGCCGCGGTGGGCGTGTTGCGGGAACTCATCAGCCTTCCCCTCCTGCCAGATGTGATCGGCCGGATCGCGCCAGATGCTCGGGATCGCCAAGGTCGAGCGGCGTGACCGGATCGACCAGAAGCCAGCAGGCGGCGCCGAGGAGGCAGACGCCCGAGGTGATGAGGAAGGTGAGGTTCCAAGCGCCGGCCGACGCGATCAGTCCGCCGAGAAACGTCCCGGTGCGATCGACCTTCTGATCGATGATGATTCCGACCACCCATGGGGAGACGAAGCCCCCAAGGTTGCCCATCATGTTCATCGCCCCGGAAAGCGATCCCACGCCGCGGCCGCCGATGTCCATGCAGGTGGTCCAGCATCCCGGCAGCGTGAGGTCCATGGCAAAGCTCGCCAGGGAAATGAGCGCCACTGCCATGTAGGGATCGGAGACCTTCGTGG
The DNA here is from genome assembly GCA_947453875.1 of Planctomycetaceae bacterium. Lineage (GTDB taxonomy): Bacteria > Planctomycetota > Planctomycetia > Pirellulales > UBA1268 > QWOP01. The sequence goes on from CANGIH010000138.1 coordinate 1,474, forward strand.
AGGCGAGGAACAGCAGGCTGGCAGCAGCCATCGCCCCAAACCCGAGGCCGCGGCGCATCCTGCCGGGGCCGAAACGGCGCACCAGCGGCGGCGTGATCCAGCCGGCGACGAACGCGCCCAGCCCCCCAAGCGCCAGGGGCATCCCTGAAAGAAGCGCGCTCCCCTTGAGGTCGAAGCCACGGTCTGCGAGGAGATATTTGGGGAACCAGGTGATGAAGAAATACCAGGCATAGCTCATGCAGAAGTATTGGCCGAACAATGCCCACACCGTCGGGGAGCGGAACATCGCCGACCAGGGGATGTGCTTATGGTCGTCACCGGCCGCCGCCCCCGCCGGCAGCAGTGCCGCTTCGGCGGCATTCACCTGGGAGTGCGTCCGTGGATCGTCGCGGTACCACCAGTTGAAGGCCAAGGCCCAGGCGACACCGATCACGCCGAAAATGAGGAAGGCGGTCCGCCAATTCACTTGCTGGAGGAGGGCGTAGAGCAGCAGTGGCGTGATTGCCCCACCCCACCGCGCCGAGAACCAGAGGATGCCCTGGGCCTGGGCACGCTCGGAGGGGGGCAGCCAGCGTTTGAAAGCCTTGGAGATGTTCGGAAAGCAGCCGGCCTCCCCGGCGCCGAACAGGAAGCGGACGGCGACAAGCCATGCAAAGCCGCTCACCCACCCGGTGGCGGCGGTGAAGAAGCTCCACCACAGAACGATCCGCAGGATCACCTTCCGCGGACCGATCCAGTCGCCCAGATACCCCCCCGGGATCTCGAACAGGGCGTAGGCGAGCGTGAAGGCGGAAAACACCTTCCCCATCTGGCTGTCGGTGAGCCCGAGATCCTTCTGCATCAGTGGCCCGGCGAGCGAGATGCAGACACGATCGACGTACTGGAGCACGGCGAGCGACACGGCGAAGGCAACGACGAGCCAGCGTGTGTTCGTAGGGCGGCTTTGAAGGGCGCCGTCGGAGGGGTGATGGTTCACTGGCAGTCATCTCCGGACGGTGTGACGGGGAGCCGATTACTTTGCCGTGGCCGGGAGCGGCCGGAGCTTGATGGTGCGATACCAGCAGTCGGATCCATGGTCCTGCAGTCCGATGTATCCCTTGCGGGGATGGTCCTTGTAGGCAACATCGAACTTGTGCATCGAGCCGTCCGGGCGACGGTTCATCTCCGGCCACTGATCGAAATCGATCCGCGACACGGTGCGGCCGTTGATTGCGACCTCGAGTTTCGGCCCGCGGCTCGTGATCAGGGCCTGATTCCACTCGCCGACCGGCTTCATCGCGTTTTCGCTCGGCTTGACGAGATCGTAGATGGCGCCGGTGTCGTGGAAGTCGGCGGTGGCGGTGTCGTCGATGGCGATCTCGAGACCGTTGAAGCCGACATCCTTGCCGGGGCGCGGCTCGAGGGGGAAGGTGCGGAGGAAGATCCCGCTGTTGCACTTCGGGCTGATCTTGAATTCGAGCGCCAGCTCGTAGTCGGCGAGCGGCTTTTCATACACGAGCATGTAGTCGCAGGGATGCGGATTGAGGGCCCCGTCCTGCACATGGCTCTGCGACAGTGGCTTCCCTTTTGGGCTCATCCAACCCGTGGTTGTCCTTCCATCAAAGAGAAGTTCCCAGCCGGCGGCTTTTTCGGCCGGCGTGAGATCGTTGTCGGCGGCCACGAGCCGGGGTACGACGGCACTGGCAACGAGGGCAAGGATGAGCAGGGAATGACGAATCATCGGGGGTTTGATTTCCTTGAACCTTCGTTGCCAATGCAATCCTGGCGCTGCTTATCCCCGGCCCAACGGGCCGGGTTCGCACTAAAAAGGGCGGTAGTCGATGTGGAGGTGTTGGTTGAGGTCGGGAATGTTTCTGACGTGGAGATTGGGGCCGTCCCATTCGATCCGTTCGCCGGGAACGCGCATGGCGAGGACGCCGAGGAGGACGGTTTCGGTGAGGGGGCCGGAGATGTCGAAGTTCGACATTGTTTTCCCTTCTCCCTTGCAGGCGAGGAGCCATTCCTCGTAGTGGCCGGGGGAGCGGGGGATCGACCGGGGGACTGCCTTGGCGGCATCGGCGAGATCGGCGGGGAGGAGTCGCGGGTCACCGCCGTGGGAGGAGTGGTACATCTTCCCCTTCGAGCCGACGTAGAGGACGCCGTTGTCGGGGAGTTTTTCAGTCGAGGCAAGTTCGGCGGGCGTCGGTGGCATCAGGCCCCCCTCGTACCAGGTCATGCGGACGGGGGGGAGGGTCTTTCCATTCGATTCGCGCGCGGGGAAGTCGTAGGTGACGATCGCCGCGATCGGGAAGGAGTCGAAGTTGCGCGTGTTGCCCTCGCGGTAGGCGCCGTCGAGGGTGATGCGCGATTCGACATGGGTGGGGGAGCCGAGGGAGAGGGCCCACATGGGGTGATCGATGATGTGGCAGCCCATGTCTCCGAGGGCCCCGGTACCGAAGTCGACCCACCCGCGCCACGAGTGGGGGCAGTAGGCGGGGTGGTAGGGGCGTTCAGCGGCGGGGCCGAGCCAGAGATTCCAGTCGAGCGTGGAGGGAATCGGCGGGGCCCCCTCGGGGCGGGCGATCCCCTGTTTCCAGAGACGGCCGGCCCGGTCGGACCAGGTGTGAACCTCACGGACGTCGCCGATCAGCCCGGCCTGGATCCATTCATTGGTGAGCCGGGCTCCCTCGGTGGCATGGCCCTGGTTGCCCATCTGCGTGACGACGCCGGCCTTGCGGGCAGCCTCCGTGAGCGTGCGGGCCTCGCGGAGGGTGTGGGTGAGGGGCTTTTGGACGTAGACATGCTTGCCGGCGGCGATGGCGGCCATGGCGGCGACGGCGTGGGTGTGGTCGGGGGTGCTGACGGTGCAGGCGTCGATGTGCTTCGCCTCCTTGTCGAGCATCACCCGGAAGTCCCTGTATCGCGAGGCCTTGGGATGCGCCTCGAAGGTGCCACGGGCACGCTCCTCATCGACGTCGCACAGCGCGACGACATTGGCGCCGAGCTTGGTGAATGTGGCGACATCCCCTCCTCCCATGCCGCCGACGCCGATGCCGGCGATGTTGACCCGCTCGCTCGGGGGCACGGTGCCGGGGCCGCCGACGACATGGCGGGGCAGAATCGTGAAGTTCCAGGCGGTGGCAGCGGCCGCAGAGGCACCGGCGAGGAACCTACGCCGATTCGTCCGTGGGGTGCGTGGCATGGTGTCGACCTCCGTGGCTGTTTGGGGCGAGGGCGCGCGGTGCGATGTCGTCGATCTGGACGAGCCCCGGCTGAATTCCCCCACACTGGCAACTGTGCCCCCACGGTACCGGGATCGCCGGGTGGGCGGAAGCCCCGCCGCGCTTGCCAACCGGCGACACCGCCCTGACAATTCCCGCTTCCCCGCGGCCGACCCCGGTTTTCCAACCGTCGCGCCCGGGGCCTCTCCTCTTTGCTCCGGGGACCAAGGCCGATGACATCCACCACCACAGAAGCCCATCTCTCCCGAGGCGTGCGTGTCTGCCGATTCCGGCTGGCGGGCCCGGGAGGGCCGCGCGTCGGTGCCGCGGTAGGGAGCGACCGAGTGGCCGATCTGACGGCGGTGGGGATCGAGTCGCTCGCGGTGCTGCTTGAATCGACCGATCCGCGCCGAGTGGTGACGGCGCTGCTCTCGGTGGCACCGCAGCATCCACTGAGCGGAGTGACGTTGCTTGCCCCGATCGATCGGCAGGAGGTGTGGGCGGCGGGTGTCACCTACCTGCGAAGCAAGAAGGCGAGGATGGAAGAATCCGACTTCAGCGCCACCGCGTATGATCGTGTCTACGACGCCGACCGGCCGGAGATCTTCTTCAAGAGCGTGGCGGAGAAGGTCGTGGGGAGCGGGGATGCGGTCGGCATCCGTGCCGACGCGACATGGAACGTTCCGGAACCGGAACTGGCGCTTGTGATGAATTCCCGCGGCGAGTGGGTCGGCTGTGCGATCGGCAACGACATGAGCTCGCGGGACATCGAGGGGGAAAACCTCCTTTACCTGCCGCAGGCGAAGACCTATGACCGATCCTGCGCGATCGGCCCTTGGGTCGGGCTCGAGACCGACGAGAAGGTGGTGCGCGGCTGGACGATCGCCATCTCGATCACGCGCGAGGGGCAGGAGGTGTTCGCGGGCGAGACGACCATCGACCAGATCAAGCGGTCGTTCACCGAACTGGCCGGCTGGCTGTGGCGCAGCCAGCGATTTCCCCACGGCGTGCTCCTCCTCACCGGCACCGGCATCGTGCCGGACGAATCGTTCACGCTCTGCGCTGGCGATTCGATCCGGATCAATGTCAGCGGGATCGGGGTCCTCGAGAACACCGTCGGCGTCGTCTGATCCCCGTTTTTCATCCCGCCAAGGACCCGCGTACGATGCCCTCCCTCCACGGCCTCAACTTCGTCGCCTCTGCCCTGCGAAAGAGCGGCCGCACCTTTTCCGTGATGAGCCCTGCCGACGGCCAGCCGCTGGACGGCAAGTTTCAGCTCGCGCTGCCGATCGATGCGGACGAGGCGGTGGCCGCGGCAGAAGCCGCAGCGGGGCCGTTTGCCCGGATGCCGGGGGCCGAGAGGGCCGCGTTCCTTGAACGGGTGGCGGAGGAGATCCTGGCGCTGGGCGACAGCCTGATCGAGCGGGCCGGGGCGGAGACGGCGTTGCCGGCGGCACGGTTGACAGGGGAGCGGGGAAGGACGGTCGGGCAGTTGCGGCTGTTCGCCGCGGCGGCGCGTGACGGCTCGTGGGTCGACGCCCGCATCGATCGGGCACAGCCCGATCGCCAGCCGTTGCCCCGGGCCGACCTGCGGCGGATGAAGCTGCCGCTCGGGCCGGTGGTGGTGTTCGGCTCGAGCAACTTTCCTCTGGCCTTCTCCGTGGCCGGCGGCGACACCGCAAGCGCGCTGTGCACTGGCAATCCGGTGATTGTGAAGGCCCATCGTGGCCATCCCGGCACGTCGGAACTGGTGGCAGGGGCGATCCGCAGGGCGGTCGATGCCTGTGGCCTGCCGCCGGGGGTGTTCTCGATGCTGCATGGGGCCGGCAACTCGATCGGCGTGCAGTTGGTGAAGGATCCGCGAGTCAAGGCGGTGGGATTCACCGGCTCGCGGTCCGGCGGCCGGGCGCTCTGCGCAGCGGCGGCATCACGCCCC
>CANGIH010000139.1 GCA_947453875.1 Planctomycetaceae bacterium
GGGGGGGACGATCCTCGGCTCTTCCAATACCGGTCGGTTCACGGCCCTCGTGGGGGAGAATGACCGGCTGGCGATCGATCCGAAGCTCCTCGCCGCCGCCGCCGGGACGCTCGAAAAGCTGGGGATCTGCGGTCTGGTCTGCGTGGGAGGGGATGGTTCCCTCTCGATCGCACTGCAGTTCCATCAATTCGGCGTCCCGGTCGTCGGAGTTCCCAAGACGATCGATAACGACCTCGGTGCCACGGCGTTCACCTTCGGATTCGATTCGGCCGTCGCCACCGCCACAGACGCCCTCGACCGGCTCCACACCACCGCCGCGAGCCACGAGCGGGTGATGGTGCTCGAGGTCATGGGGCGTCACGCCGGATGGATCGCCCTCCATGCCGGGATCGCCGGCGGCGGTGACGTCATCCTCCTGCCGGAGATCGAATGGAATTTCGACCATGTCTGCCGGGCCATCCGGGCCCGTGAGGCGGAGGGGAAGAATTACACGCTCGTCGTCGTCGCCGAGGGGGCACGGCTTCCGGGGGGCGAGTCGGTTCATTCCGGCGACGCAGGCCAGCGTCGGCAGGTGCGGCTCGGCGGCGTGGGTGAGGTGGTGGCTGGCGAGATCGCCAGACGTCTCGGCCGCGAGGTGCGCGCGGTCGTCCTCGGACATCTGCAGCGGGGCGGGCCACCGACGACATTCGACCGGGTGCTGGCAACCCAGTTCGGGGCCCATGCCGTGCGGTTGGTCCACGAGGGGCGGTTCGGCGAGATGGTCTGCTATCGGCCCCCCGACATCGCGAGCGTGCCGATCGCCGAGGCGGTGAGCAGGTTGTCGCAGGTCGATGTCGGGAGCTCGGCGGTGACCGCGGCACGCGACCTGGGGATTTCCTTCGGCGACGATCCGCCCCCCGCCGTCCCCCTGGCTGGTTGATGGCGGCCCCCGTCCCAACGTCCTCCATCGCCTCTGCCCCGATGCGGCCCTGCCCTCGCGCCAGCGCCATGCGTTTGGGGTATGATCGTCGCTCCTTTCTGGATTCCGTCGTCGATTTTCCGCGTATGGGGGAGAGCATGGCCGCACCGCAAAAGCCCGCCGGCACCGTCGCCAGTGTCATGACCGAGGATCGGATGTTCCCGCCCCCGGCGGCGTTTTCCGCGCAGGCCAGAATCGGTTCGCTCGAGGACTACCGCACGCTCTACGACGCGGCGAAGAAAGACCCGGAGGCCTTCTGGGGAGAACGCGCCAAGGCCCTTCCCTGGACGACACCGTTCACGAAGGTGCTGGAGTGGAAGCCGCCCCGTGCGGAGTGGTTTGTCGGCGGCAAGCTCAATGTCTCCGCTGCCTGCCTCGACCGGCACATCGCGGCGGGGAAAGGGGACAAGACGGCGATTGTGTGGGTGGGCGAGCCGACCGGCGAACGCCGCGAATACACCTACCGCCAGCTCCACGCCGAGGTCTGCCGGGTGGCGGCGGGCCTGCGGAAACTGGGGATCCGGCCGGGCGAGGTGGTGTCGATCTACATGCCGATGACGCCGGAACTGGTGATCGCGATGCTGGCCTGCGCCCGGATCGGCGCGGTCCACTCGGTGATCTTCGGCGGATTCTCGAGCGAGGCGATCGCCGATCGCAATCACGATGCCAAGGCCGTGGCCGTGATCACGGCCGATGGCGGTTGGCGCCGCGGGGCGCAGCTCCCCCTCAAGAAGAACGTCGACATCGCTCTCGACAAGAGCCCGACGGTGAGGCATGTCGTCGTGCTGCGGCGCACCGGACAGCCGGTCGAGATGGTGGCCGGCCGCGACGTCTGGTGGCATGACCTCGTGGAGGGGATGCCCGCCGACACGGTGCCAGAGCCGATGGACTCCGAGGCCCCCCTCTTCATCCTCTACACGAGCGGTTCGACGGGGAAGCCGAAGGGGATCAAGCACACCTCGGCGGGCTACATCCTCTGGGCCCAGGCCACGGCGGAGTGGGTGTTCGATCTCCGCGACGACGATCTCTTCTGGTGCACGGCCGACTGTGGATGGATCACCGGCCACAGCTACGTGACGTATGGCCCGCTCGCCGCCGGTGCCAGCATCCTCATCTACGAGGGGGCGCCGAACGCCCCGCATGAAGGACGCTTCTGGCAGATCATCGAGGAGGAGAAGCCGACGATCTTCTATACCGCCCCCACGGCGATCCGCTCGTTCATGAAGTGGGGCATGCAGCACATCGAAGCTCGCGACCTTTCGAGCCTCCGCCTCCTGGGCACGGTGGGCGAAGGGATCAATCCCGAGGCCTGGATCTGGTACTACGAGGTGATCGGTGGGAAGCGCTGTCCGATCGTCGACACCTGGTGGCAGACAGAGACCGGCGGGATCATGATGAGCCCTCTCCCCGGATGCACGCCGACGAAGCCGGGGAGCTGCACGCTGCCGCTGCCGGGTGTGGTTCCCGAGATCGTCGATGCCGCCGGGGCTCCGGTGACTCCGGGCCATGGTGGATGGCTGGTGATGACGCAGCCCTGGCCCGGCATGCTCCGCGGCATCTGGGGAGATGACGAGCGGTTCGTCGAAACCTACTGGTCGAAGGTGCCTGGAAAATATCTCGCCGGTGACAACGCCCGTCAGGACAGCGACGGCTATTACTGGATCATGGGGCGGATCGACGATGTCCTCAACGTCGCCGGCCACCGGCTCTCCACGATCGAGATCGAAAGCGCGCTGGTCAGCCACCCGAGCGTGGCCGAGGCGGCGGCGGTGGGGAGGCCGCACGAAGTGAAGGGGGAAGCGGTGGCGGTGTTCGTCACGCTCCGCGGAGGCGAGCCGAACGACGCCCTCAAGGAAACGCTGCGGAAGCATGTCCGCCAGCAGATCGGGGCTCTGGCCGCCCCCGACGACATCCATTTCGCCGCCACCCTCCCCAAGACCCGTTCCGGGAAGATCATGCGGCGGCTCCTCCGCGACATCGCTGCCGGGCGGGAGACGGTCGGCGACACGACCACGCTCGAGGACTACACCGTCCTGGCGACACTCCGCGGGAATGACGAGTGAGCGGCGGTGCCTGATCCCGAGGCAGGGCAACCTGTCCTGGGCCCGCTGATGTTCCTCTCGGCGAGGGGCCGCTCCCCTGATGGAGGTTCACCCCGGCAAGTCTGGCAACAACCAGCGGCGATCAAGAGTCGACCGCAGGCGCAGGTGGCACCCGCCGCGGGGCGATGGCGCGCATGAAAAAAGGTCGGGCCGGCTTTCGCCGGCCCGACCCGTTTTTTGCCCGCTCCCGGAGGTCCGGGGGCGTTCAGAGGATGACGATCACAGGCCGAGGGCGCTGAGCGTCTTGAGCATCGGCTCGACGATCGGGCGGAGGATGTCGCCCACGCCGGGGAGGGCGAGGACGGTGTCGATGATCGGCTGGAGGGTGCCGAGGTTGGTGCCCACCATCTCCTTCACCGTCGCCTTGCCCGCTTCGGGGAGCTTGTCGGCAGTGACCTTGTAGCCCTCGAGGATGCCGGCGAGATCCTTCAGTCCGGGCACGGCGGCCTCGGCGGAAGGAACGTCGGTGATCCCCTTGAAGCTGTCGGTCAGCTTGCCGAACAGTCCGCTGACGTCGCCGCCGAACGCGGTGAGGTCGATCTCGGGGATCGCGTCCTTCACCGTCTCGACAGCCTTCTCGGCGGCCTGCGTGGCAAGCGCCTCGCCCTTCTTCTGATCCTCTGCCATCTTCCGCATCATCGCGGTCTGATCGACCACCACGGCACCCTTGTCAGCCGGCTTGGGGCCCTTGTCCTTGTTCATCAGGAAATAGGCGCCGAGGGCGATCAGCGGGAGGGCCAGCCATGGCAGCCACGACGGGAAGCCCGACTGCTCCGGCTCGCGGCGCTCGACATGGCCGTGGCTACGGTCGTGGCCGTGCGAGGCGTGGCCGGTGGAACCGGTGGCGGCCGACGTGACGGCTTTGGCGATATTGCCGAAGTCACCGAGCGACAGCCCGGCCGGCAGCGCCGACTGGATGTTGCGGCCCTGGTCGGCGAACAGGCCCTGGATGCTCGAGGCATCGATCGACTTGCCGCTGCCGGTGAGCTGCTTGGCGATGGTGCCGAGCACGACCGGAGCGAGGTACGACATCATTGAGCGGGCGATGCCCCCCTTGATGCCGAGGAACGAGGCGATGGTGTCGATCAGCATCGACGTGGCCGAGTTGCCGAAAAGCGTGCCGAGGAGGCTGCCCCCCTTGTCGGACACCTTCGAGGCGTTCGAGCCGCCGAGCAGGCCGGCGAGGTTGCCAAGCGCGCCGAGGTCGAGGCCGCCGAGGGCGTTGGCGATCTGGCCAGCACCCTGTGCGGTGCCGGCAAGCTTCGACAAGCCGCCGAGAAGAGCGGGCACAGCAGCGGCAGTGGCCGCCTTGGTCTGCGCCTCGTTTGTACCGACCAGCGAACCCAGGCTGCCGAGCACCTGGCTGGTCAGCTGATCCTTGACAAGATCAACGATGTTCATTCAACACTCCAGAAGCGAAAAAGAAAAAACGTCACCGGCCGCGATGGGGCCACCGGAACGGAGACAGAGGCCTCCGGTGCGGGTGTGATCCTTTGTACAAAGGTGAGTTTGTCTTACACGGTCGCGGAAGCGACCACAAGCATCACGCTGGCGGAGGATTTTTATCCTCGGATGCCGTCAGACGTGGAGTTTCCCCGTGATCTTGCCAGGCGGGGGGCTGAGCCCCCCTATACTCCACCGTCATGGCCGCTCAGGTCCCCGTCACCACTCCCATCCGAGCCCCTGAACTCCTCGCCCCGGCAGGAGATTGGGACTGCGTCCGCGCGGCAATCGAGAACGGGGCCGACGCCATTTATTTCGGCCTCGATCAAGGGTTCAACGCCCGCGCCAGAGCAACCAACTTTCAGGTAGGGGACCTTCCGCGGCTGATGGAGATGCTCCACCTCCATGGCCTGCGGGGGTACACGACGCTCAACACCCTCGCCTTCGATCGGGAGCTCTCGGAACTGGAAGAGGTGGCGCGGGAGGTGGCTGGGGCTGGGGTCGACGCCGTGCTCGTTCAGGACGTTGGGGTGGCCCGGCTCCTGCGGGCCTGCTGCCCCGACCTGCCGCTGCATGCCTCGACCCAAATGACGCTCACCAGCGCCGAGACGGTCCGTCTCGCCGAGGCGTTGGGGATGGAACGGGTGGTGCTGGCCCGGGAGTTGTCGCTCGAAGAGATCGCCGCCATCCGTCGGGAAACAGGGCTCGAGCTCGAGGTGTTCGTCCATGGTGCGCTGTGTGTCGCCTATTCGGGGCAATGCCTGACAAGCGAGGCGCTCGGCGGACGCAGCGCCAACCGGGGCCAGTGCGCCCAGGCCTGCCGGCTCCCCTATGACCTGGTATGTGATGGTCGGGATATCGACCTCGCGGCCCAACGCTATCTGCTCTCGCCGCAGGATCTGGCTGCCTACGACCTCTCCGCCGAGCTTGTGGCTGCCGGCGTGTCGAGCTTCAAGATCGAGGGGCGGCTGAAGACCCCGGAGTATGTCGCCAATGTCGTCGGTCACTACCGACGGGCGATCGATGCTGCGGTGCAGGGGACGCGGGCCGATTTCACCCCCCGCGACGTCGAGGAGATGGAGCTCTCCTTCTCCCGCGGGTTCTCCCCGGGGTGGCTCCTCGGCTGTGAGCACAAGCGGCTCGTCCCCGCCACGAGCAGCGCCAAACGCGGGGTCCGACTCGGCACGGTGGTGGCCACCGCACGGGGGCGGGTCACCGTTGATCTGGCTGCATCGGTCAAGCGGGGCGACGGCATCGCGTTCGATCCGGCCGGAGGGGGGGACGACGGTGCCCAGGGGGGAAGGGTGTACGAGGTGTTCGAGCGAGGGGTCTCTCTCACCGAGCCGGTGGCCGGTGGCCGGGTCGATCTTGCCTTTGGCCATGGCACGCTCGACTTCACCACGATCCTGGCAGGTCAGACCGTCTGGAAGACCGACGATCCGGTCGTCACGCAGCGGTTGCGGGAGTCGTTTTCGGGAGACCGCCTCCACCGCCGTCAGCCGGTCGATCTGGTCGCCGTAGTGGCGGAAGGGGAGCCGCTCCGGGTCGAGGCCATCCTCCGCGTGGGCGCTGGCCCGACCACCACCGTGACAGTCACCAGCGACCAGCCCGCCGAGCCGGCTCGGCGCCATCCGCTCACGTCCGACATTCTCCGTGACCAACTCGGCCGACTCGGCGGCACCCCCTTCGAGCTGCGGCATCTGGAGGCCCGCGTCGGCGGGGCCCCGATGCTCCCGTTGAGCGTGATCGGAAAGCTTCGCCGCGACCTGGTCGAGCAACTCGCGGCCGCGGCGATCCGTGTCCCGGAGCGGGCGATCCGGGGCGGCGCGATCGCGGCGGTCTGCCGGGCGGACGAGCCGGTGTGGCGCGAGGTGATGGCGGCGACGACGGAGATGGCGGGGATGGAGCCACTCCTCCACGTCCTCTGCCGGTCGCTCGGGCAGGTCGACGCAGCGATCGCTGCCGGAGAGCGGGAGATCGTCGCCGATTTTTCCGACATCCGCCACTACCGTGATGCGGTCGACATCGTCCGCAGGGCCGGGGGGAGGATCCGGACGGCGACGCCGCGGATCCACAAGCCCGGCGAGACCGGCATCTTCCA
>CANGIH010000140.1 GCA_947453875.1 Planctomycetaceae bacterium
TAGCCCGGCGGTGTCCCTGGAGCACCGGGCGCACCACCCGGAGGACCGTAGCCCGGCGGTGTCCCTGGAGCACCAGGCGCACCACCCGGCGCACCACCCGGCGCACCACCCGGAGGACCGTAGCCCGGCGGTGTCCCTGGAGCACCAGGCGCGCCACCCGGAGCCCCCCCCGGTGGACCGTAGCCCGGCGGTGTCCCTGGAGCGCCAGGCGCGCCACCCGGAGCGCCCCCCGGTGGGCCGTAGCCCGGCGGTGTCCCTGGAGCGCCAGGCGCGCCACCCGGAGCGCCCCCCGGTGGGCCGTAGCCCGGCGGTGTTCCTGGAGCGCCAGGCGCGCCACCCGGAGGACCGTAGCCCGGGGGTGCTGAACCGGCGTAGCCGGGGGGTGCACCGGGACCGCCCCCCGGGGGACCGTAGCCCGGAGGGCCTCCGGGGGTCCCGGGCGCGCCAGGAGGCGAACCGCCCGGCCGCCCTCCCTGGGCGAAGTCATCTCCGGGCTGCGCTTGCTCCGGCTTCTTCCCGCCACGCTTGATCTTTGCCGTGATGAAGACCGTCGAGGGACCACACCGCTCATCGACGTCGGCCCACTCCTCCTCTTCGCCAGCCTCGGTGGCTGGCTCGGTATCGGGCAGATGCTCCTCGAGGAACGGCCACACCCGCTCCATCGGAATCCCGACGCTGTAGGCACTTCCGATGGCGTTGGTCCGCACCATGGCGACAACCACGCCCACCACCTTGCCGGTCTGGTCGATGACCGGCCCGCCGCTGTTGCCGGGATTGACGTTGGCGTCGAACAGGAACGACCCCCCGTCGATCTTCGCGTCAGCCTGCGACGTGATCTGGCCACGCGTGCTCTTGAGTTCGAGGCCGAGCACCGATCCGCCCGGGTAGCCGAGCACCATGATCTCCGTGCTGCGGCGCGGCATCGTCTCGGCCAACGGCATCGCCGGAGCCTCGAGTTCGTCACATTGCAGCAGGGCGAGATCGGGATGCTCCGACGTGGCGACAACCGTCGCCACGAGCTGCTTTTCGCGGTCGTTGGGATCGAGGATCACGACATCGGAAGCCCCTTCGACAACATGGGCGTTGGTGAGAACGAAGCCGGGAGCGATCACGAAACCGGTACCTGTGGCGATCCCGACGACCACCTCATCCGGTTCGTCGAGCAGACCGGGAATCGCTCCTTCCCCTCCAGACTTGCCAAGCGCCCGACCAAAGGGCGACATGATCGTGTAGGCGAGGGTGATCCCCTGCCCCCCTCGCTGCCCACCGGATCCAGGAGCCCCTGGCGCCCCTCCCGGCCCGGCCATCCCCTGGGGACGTTTGCCGCCACCGGGGCCGCCCGGGCCACCGGGGCCACTGCTCCCTTGCTGCGCTCCCTGCATCCCCTCCGGCCCCTTCAGCGGGTCGTAAGGGGTGAGGTGGAGATCGTGGATCGCCATCCTGTAGAGGTCGTTGAGTTCGGCGGCGTTCTTGTCGGGGAGACGGTGCCGCGTGGTCATCCCGCCGGCGCCGATGGCCACCCCCAGGTTGTCCGCCACGGTCTGGCAGTCGGGGAGGATTTCCAGGGCCCGGCGGAAGTGGCGTGTCGCCAGGCCATACTTCTTCGTCAGCATCTCCGCCACGGCCAGGTTGCTGAGCGCGAAGGGGTTGTTCGGCTCACGATCGACGACGACGCCGAAATGCTCGACCGCTTTGAGATCATTCCGGGCCACCATCATGTAGACGAGGCCGGTGACAAAGTCGGCCTTGCCACTCTCCGGATTGAGACGGCTGGCCGCCATGAGCTCTTCCTTGGCGAGCTTCATCTGCCGCAGCTTGAGCAGTTCGAAGCTGTGCTTGATCATGTTGTCGGTCTTGCGATTGATCTCCGCGAATTCCTCCTCGGTGACCCACTTCTTTCCGAGGCGGCGCTGGTTCTCGTCCTCCATTTTCTGCCAGCCCACAAGCCGACTCTCCGCCGACTTCCGCATGGCAGCCGGCAGCTTCGGATTGGCCAGAAAGATCCGATAAACCTGCACGGCTTCCGCCGCGGTCCGGCAGGCCTGCGCGTCGGCCTCGACCTGCTGGAGCGGGTCGAGGGGGGCAGCCGCTCCTTCCTCCTGCTCGTCGTCGGCGCCCTTCGATGGCGCGGCTTTGGAGGCGGCCTTGGAATCGCCCCCCCTCGGGGCCTCCGCAGAGGGACGTCGCGGCGAATCGGCGGGAGCCTTCGACTTCGGCGCCTGCGCCTCGGCCATCCCCACCATCAGCACGAACACGAGCATCGCCAGCAGCGGATGGCACTGCGAGGCAGACAGGCCCCGCGACACGGTGGTGGCGGGAACAAAATCGGAACGGCGCATGGTGGTGAAGCCCGTGGGAAACAGATGGTCCGAAAGCAGCCAGTTCGAGCGACGAAAGAGACGCCCCCGCGCCCTCTTGAGAGCTTATCGGCCGCCGGCTCGAGCGTCCAGAAAACCGCGTCGAATCCGCGGTCTTGTCCCCATTCGAGATGGACCGTTCCCGCGGATGGGGTGGTATACTCTGACGATCTTTGAGGAGGCACCCGATGGCCCACACTGAGCCGGACTCGGTCCATCACCCCCACTGCGCAGGCCCGACCCCGCTCCACCCCCGGAGCGGGTTGTGGCTGGGCTCCCGACAGAAGGTCAGCCGGCGTGCCGCCGTGACCACCGGGATCCTCGGCCTCGGGGGGGTTGGCCTCGCCGATCTGCTCCGCCTCCGTCAGGCCCGTGCTTCAGGGGAGACCGGCGCTGTTGGTGGGTTGCCGGGGCGCGACGACACCGCCGTGATCTTCGTCTGGCTTCCGGGGGGCCCGCCCCATCTCGAGACGTACGACATGAAGCCCGACGCCCCGGCGGAGTTCCGCGGGGCGTTCCGACCGATCGCGACCAACGTCCCCGGGATCGATGTCTGCGAGCTCCTGCCGCTCCATGCCCGCTGTGCCGACCGCTATTCCATCATCCGCTCGGTCACCCACGAATTCGCCGATCATGGGGGCGGACACAAGCGTTTTCTCACCGGCCGGGCCCCCAAAGAGCCGACCGGCTTCGTCAATGACTTCCCGATGGCCGGTTCGTTCGTTTCGCGTTTCCGCCCCGCCGCTGTCCAGGGAATCCCCGGCTACACGGCGCTGGTCGACTCCGGTCGCCAGCATGTCGACACCTTCAGCTTCGGCGCTGCGTACCTCGGCACCTCGCACACCCCCTACATCGTCGACGGCGATCCCTCGACGCCGCAGTTCCAGGTGCCGAGCCTCGCCCGGGAAGAGAGGATGGAGCGACGGCTCGCCGACCGGGCCGGCCTGTCGGCAAGCCTCGATCGGCTGCGGCGCGACGTCGACGCTGGCACGTCGATGCGCGCCAAGGACGACTTCGACGCGCGGGCCCTCGACATGCTCACCAGCGCCGCCGCCCGGGAGGCGTTCGATCTTTCCCGCGAGCCCGATCCGGTCCGCGACCGCTACGGTCGCCATCGCTTCGGCCAGCGAGCGCTTCTGGCCCGCCGTCTCGTCGAGGCGGGGAGCACCTTCGTGACGGTCGTCATGGAGCATCCCGGCGGGGAGATGCCACTCAACTGCTGCTACAACTGGGATTCCCACGCGGTCAACTGTCATATCTTCGACGACGCGATGTGGCGGATGCCCTCCTACGATCAGGCGATCACGGCGCTCGTCGAGGATCTGGCCTCGCGTGGCCTCGATCAGCGTGTGCTGTTGGTGGTCACAGGGGAGTTTGGACGGACCCCGCGCATCGAAAACCAGATCGGCACGCAAACGAAGATCCGTCAGCCGGGGCGTGATCACTGGCCCGGCGCGCAGTCGATCCTCGTCTCGGGAGGCGGTCTGCGGATGGGGCAGGTGGTCGGATCGACCGACTCCCGGGGGGGCTATCCCAAGGATCGTCCGCTGTCGCCAAACGATGTCTGGGCGACCGTCTACCGCCACCTCGGCATCGACCAGGAGCGATCCGTCCCCGACCATGCAGGTCGGCCGATGCCGATTCTTCCCTCCGGTGAGCCGATCCGGGAACTGATCGGATGACCGCGTCCTCCGCCACGATCTGGCGTTCCTCCGGGCAGCGCCGCGGCCTGGCCCGAGAGGTGCGCCGTGTGATCGCGTCGATGGCGATCGTGGCGGGCGTGACAGGGCTCGTGCCAACGATGCGGGGAGGGGGATGGCCGAAGGCTCACGGAGCCGAGGCCGCCGACCAGACCGGCAGCCGACCGTCGCGCGAGGCGCCGTCGACCGCCGACGTGATCCGCTCCACGCAGGTGGCGGCGGGGCATGAGTTCGAACTGGTGGCCTCCGAACCGGCGGTGGTCGACCCGGTGGCGGTGACGTTCGATGAATCTGGCCGCCCCTACGTGGTCGAGTACCGCGACTATCCATCGGGGCCGCCGGCAGGCTCGCCGCCACTGTCGCGTGTCGTCCGCCTCGATGATGGCGACGGCGACGGCCATTATGAATCCTCGACCCCCGTCGCCGAACACCTTCCCTTCTCCCAGGGGATCCTTGCCATCCGTGGCGGCCTGCTCGTCACCGCCTCCCCCGATCTGCTCCTCCTGTCCGATTCCGACGGGGACGGCTCGTACGACCGCCGGGAAACGCTCGCCACCGGCTTCCGCGTCGGGAATCCCCAGCTGCGCGCCGCCTGTCCGGCGATCGGCCCCGACAACGCCGTCTGGATCACCGGGGGGCTCTCCGGGGGGAAGGTTCGTCATCCGTCCGCCCTGGAGGATGACGGCGTGTCGATCGATCGGCGCGACGTCCGCATCGATCTTGCGCGGGGCACGATCCGCCCCGCCACGGGCTTTGGACAGTTCGGGAATGCCTTCGACGCGCGCGGCCACCGCTTCACTGCCAGCAATCGCAATCCGCTCATGGTGAGCCTTCTGCCGCCGGAGGCGCTCGCGAGGAATCCGCTTGTCGACCTCGGCCCGGGATACGCGGATGCCGCCCCATCCGGCGCCGACAGCCGCGTGGCCGCGGTGGCGGCGACGAACGCGACGGCGATCTCCCACACCGGCACGCATACGTCAGCCTGCGGCCTCACGATTTTCCATGGGGATCTCCTCGGCCCCGAAGCCGACGGCGACGCCTTCACCTGCGAACCGGTGTCGCATGCGGTGGTTCGTCGCCGCCCCGCGCCCCTCGGCGCCGGCTTCACAAGCACCCACCCGGAGCCTTTAGCGACGGAGTTTGTCGCCTCGGCCCAGACATGGTTCCGGCCGGTGTTCACGACGACGGCGCCCGATGGCAGCTTGTGGATCGTCGACTTCTGCCGGGCGAGCGTCGAGCATCCCGACTACATGCCCCCCGGCGTCGCCGCCACCATTGACCACCGTGTCGGCGACCATGCCGGACGGATCTGGCGTGTGCGTCGCTCTGGCCCCGCGCCGCGTCCCTGGTCCCCTCCCGTCACCGCCGCCGCCGCGGTCGCCCTTTTTGACGACCCCAACGGCTGGCGGCGTGACACCGCCCAGCGGCTCCTCGTCGAGGGAAGATTTCCACGCGATCAGACCGAAGCCGCATTGCGGGGCAGGCTCGACGATCCGGCCTGCGCTCCGCGGGCCACCATTCATGCGCTGCGGTCGCTCGATGGCCTCTCCCTGCTCCGTACCGCCGACGTCGAGCGGGCCGCGGGGAGCGACGACGCGGCCGTCCGCGAGGAGGGGCTGCGGCTGGCACGGGAGGCGGATGGTCTGATCGCGGCCGGGATCCCCCTCGACGCGGATGAGCGGCTCGGGCTTGTCGATGCCGTGGCTTCCCGATCGGTCGATGATGCCGACGGTCAGGTTCGCCTCGCGGCGATCCTTGGGATCGCCGGTTCCCCAAGCCCTGCCGCCACCACCGCCCTGATGACCGCTGCCGCATCCCCGCGCCTCGATGAGTGGACGGCACGTGGCATCGTCTCCGGCGCGGTCGGCCGGTCGGCCATGATGCTCAAGCAAGTCGCCACCGAAACGATGCCGCTCCCTACGCCAACGCGCCTTTGGCTCGTGGAGAAACTCGCCACCACGACAACGGCCGATGGCCAGGCCGGGGACTCGAGGGCCGTCCTCGAACTGCTCGTCGATCGACAGCGGGCCGGGATCCTCGACTGGTTCGATGTCGCCGTGCTCGCCGGCCTCACGCCGCGTCGTCCGATGGCGACGCTGCTGGCCGATCCCGCCACCTTCGGTGCGATCGCGGCCATCGTCGGCCGGGCTGGCGAGCTGGCCGCGGAGGTCGATGGCCAAAGCGACGTCCGCCTCCTCGGCATCCGTCTGCTCGGTGCCGCCGCGGGGGGCGAAGGCGACCTGGCTGTCGAGGCGCGGGGCCGACTCGCCGCGCTCGTCGGCGCGCGCGAGCCGGAGGGGATCCAGCGGGAGGCGGTGAGGGCGTTGGTGTCGAGCGGCGATGAGGAGCGCATCCGCGCGGTGATCGACGCCGCGGCCCAGCTCGAACCGGCCGTCCGGGCCGCCGCGGTCTCGGCGCTGCTCGACCGTCCGCCATCCCTGCCACTGCTCCTCTCGGCGATCGAGCAGGGAGCCCTGCCGGCCGGAGTGGTGGCGCTCGAGCGACGCAAGCCCCTGCTGGACTCGGCCGACACGGCAGTCCGCGA
>CANGIH010000141.1 GCA_947453875.1 Planctomycetaceae bacterium
AAGACCTACCTCGCGGTCGTCCAGGGTGAGCCGAGGTTCGACCGGGATGAGATCAATCTGCCGATCGGGATCCATCCCTACCAGCGCGAGCGGATGGCGGTGCGACGCGACCATTCGACCAGCCGCGATGCCGTGACCCGATTCGAGGTCCTCGAGCGTTTCGGTCGCGCGGCTCTTCTCAAAGTGATGCCGAAGACCGGTCGCACCCACCAGATCCGTGTGCATCTCGCTGCCGTCGGCAGTCCGATCCTCGCCGACATCCTCTACAGCGGCCGTGGCGTGGTCGACCGATCATTCCTCGGTCTTCGTGGAGACACTGCGCCGCTGCTCCGCCGGCAGGCCCTCCATGCCGCCAGCCTCGCCATCGACCACCCCCTCTCGAAGGAGCGACGTCTCTTCGAGGCGCCCCTCCCCGCCGACATCCTCGCCCTCCTCGCGGTGCTTCGCACCGGCTGAAAGTCGCTCCCGCCGGCATGGCAACAGCGGCGTCATCGCCTGCTATCCTACGGAGGCGGGGCAGGGGCAGGTGGCGGCGTGGATCGGCGAGGAGAAATCGGGGTGAGCGTGTGGTCCAGCGGCACCGTCGACGATCCCGGCATCGGATCATGGCTCCCGATAGGCACGATCTTTTTCGTCGTCGGCCTCCTGCTGGCCGCGACGGCCGGATGCGGGAAACCCTCCCGGGACATGGCCGGTAGTGAGTCGTCGGCAATCGGGCCTGCGCCGGCCGCGGTCGGTGTGGCTCCCGCCGACGAACCCCGAGGCGGCGAGCGATCCTCTCCGGCCCGCACGGCGCGGCCCCTGCCGGAATCGTTCGCGGCCCTCCGCGACGAGACGCTGGCGCTTGCCGCCGATCTCCGCCGCCGCCACGCCGACGCGCCGGAGACGATCGATCTCGAGGCGGCGATGCACGACCGGTTTGGCCACCTCGCCGCTGCCACGGCGCTGTGGGAGTCATGGCTGGCGACGCATCCCGATTCTCCCGAAGCGCACTTCCGGCTCGGGAAATATGCGAAGGAACGGGGGGACGACTCCGCCGCCATCGACCATCTCGAGATCAGTTTTTCAACGAAGCCCGAACTCCCCGGCGCGCAGGTTCTCCTCGGCGAGCTGCTCACCGGCGTCGGCCGTGCTGGAGATGCCGTGGCCGTGCTGTCACGTGAGTTGCCCGCCACGGCCGGCAACCCCAACCGGCTCATCCTGCTCGGCCATGCCCACCTCCAGAGCGGCGACTTCGCGGCCGCCAAGGCGAGCTTCGAGCGTGCCCTGGCGATCGCACCGTCATCCCCGCATGCCCTCTTCGGACTCGGCACGGCCTGCGCCCGGCTCGGCGATGCCGAGGGGGCGAGGCGGCATCTGGCCGAATTCGCCGCCCGCAAGGAGGAGGCGCTGGCGAAGGATCGGGCCAATGCCGCGGCCCGACTTGACGACATGCCCGCCCTCCGTGCCACGGCCGCTGGATGGTATGCGATCGCCGGTCGGATTGATGCGGCGCGGGGCGATATGACGTCGGCGGAACGCGCCTGGCTGCGCGCCGTGGATTTTTCCCCCGCGCATCGCGACGCCGTCACCGGGCTGGTCGATATCCTCCGACGGCAGGGGCGCGATGAAGACGCCCGGGCCATCGTCGAAAGGGCGCGGGGAGCGGGTGGAGCCGACTGATATGCGACATCATCAACTGCCTCACCGCCCCCGATGGACCGCATGGTGCAGGAAGATCCTCGCGATCGGCGCGGTGATCCTGACCCCGGGTGGCACGATGAGCCTGGCTGTCGAACCGCCGCCGGCGGCTGAGGATTCGCCGATTCGGTTCGACGACGTCACCGCCGCCACCGGCATCGGTTTCGTCCACGACGACGGCAGCAGTGGCCGGCGCTATATTCCCGAGACGGTCACCGCCGGGGTGGCGACATTCGACTACGACCTCGACGGCCGCATCGACATCTACTTCCCGAACGGATCGGATCTCCCCGGCACCGAGCCTCCCCGTGATCCGCGTCCGATGCTCGCACGGAATCGGGGGGATTGGCTCTTTGACGACGCCACCGCGGCGGCCGGGGTCGACCGGGCTGCCTATGGTGTCGGTGTCACGATCGGTGACATCGACAACGACGGCTTCCCCGACATCGCCACGAGCAACCTCGGCAGCAAGCGGCTTTTTAAGAACCTGGGGGATGGCACCTTCGTGGACGTCACCTTGGAGGCCGGGGTGTCGGATGGCGACAAACTCGGTGCCGGCGTGGCGATGCTCGATGCCGACGGGGACGGAGATCTCGACATCTACGCCGCCAACTACGTGCAGTTCGCCTTCGAGGGGCATGTCTCGCCGCGGATCCGCGGGATCCCGCTCTATCACGGGCCGAGGGATTACGAAGCCTGGTCCGACACCCTCTTTCGCAACGAGGGGGATGGCCGGTTCGCTGATGCGAGCCTCGAATCGGGCGTGGCCGCGGTCACCGGTCCCGGCATGGGGGTGGTGTGCCTGGACGAGGACGACGACGGCGATACCGACATCTTCGTCCTCAACGACGTGGCGGGCAACTTCCTCTTTCGCAACGACGGGAGCGGCCGCTTCGAGGAGGTCGGGCTCGAGGTGGGGCTTGCCTATGACATGCTCGGCCAACCCAACGGGAGCATGGGGGTCGATTGCGGCGATGTCGACAACGACGGCTGGCTCGACCTGTGGATGACCTCCTATCAGGGGGAGAAGCCGGTGCTCTACCGCAATCTCGCCGGGAAGGGCTTCGAGGATGTCACCTCGCGCTGCGGCGCAGCGGCGGGGAGCATTCCCTGGGTGAAGTGGGGAGCGGGGATTGTCGACTTCGACGGCGATGGCCTCCGCGACCTGTTCATCGCCTGCGGACACATCAACGACCTCGTCGGGGAGTTCGACGACACCACCGCCTACCGCAATCACAACTGTCTCCTCCGCAACATCGGCGGCCGTTTCAACGATCTCTCGGCCGCGGCAGGCCTACACGCCGTGGGGCGTCACAGCGCCCGCGGGGCCGCCTTCGACGATCTCGACAACGATGGCGACATCGACATCGTGGTCCTCAACTCACGAGAGGCGCCGACCTTGCTGAGGAACTCGGATCGTGAACGCGGCGGCAGCAACCACTGGCTCCAGGTGCGCCTGGTGGGGACGATCGCCTCACGCGACGCCGTCGGTGCCGGTGTCCGTGTCGTGGCCGGCGATCTACTGCTTGTCGACGAGGTGCATTCCGGGCGCGGGTACCAAGGGCATTTCGGCAGCCGGCTCCACTTCGGCCTCGGGGACCGCGATCGTGTTGACCGCATCGAGGTTCGCTGGATCGGCGGCAGCCGCGAGGTGTTTGCCGTCGAGGGGGTCGATCGGCTGGTGACGCTCAGGCAGGGGGAGGGGGCACCGGTGGCTTCGCCTCGCTCGGGGGAGTGATTCCTGCCGGTGGCGTGTCGACGAGGAGGCTCGCCCGGGCGAGTGTCGAGTCGATGACCCGGGAGAGCGCGACGACGAACCCCGCTGCCCCGTCACGCCACCCTCCCTGGAGAAGGTAGCTCTTGGTGAAACTCGCCAGACCACGCAGCGGCAGCATCCAAGCCGGGGTGCATTCCCCCAGATCACGGAGGATGGCCGCCTTCGGAGTGGCGTAACGGATCGATCGGGAAATCACATCGGCGACATCGACGAAGCTGAAGTGGAGGATCGATCCCGGCGCGGTCCGCGCGGGCGCGGCGGCGACGACTCGCTCGTGGACGCGGTGGTCGGTGAAGCCTGATCGTGATCGATTGAAGAGCCTCACCACCCGCTCGTGGCCCCACGGACCATGCCGCACCTCGTGGCGGTCGATGAACGTCCGCCGGTGCCACTCCCAGCAGGTGCGATCGTCGGACAAGTCGAGCGAGGCGAGGCCGCGGACGGCATCGTCGTCGAGGCATTCATCGGCGTCGAGCGACAGGATCCAGTCGTATGACGCGAGTGCGACGGCGTGGCGTTTCTGCGGGCCGAAGCCGAGGAAGGGATGGTGTTCGACCCGGGCCCCATGGGCACGGGCGATGGCGACGGTGTCGTCGGTCGATCCGGAATCGAGCACGAGCAGTTCGGCGCAGCAGGCGGCGCTGGCGAGGGTGGCGCCGACCTGGCTGGCGGCGTCACGCGTGATCACCACGCAGGAGATCGGCAGGCTCCGCGCCGCGGGCCATGGCACCTGCCCATGCGGTCCATTGGCGCGTGTCATGGGCGGCCGGAGGGAGGCTCTGCCGGTGGGGCGGGGTGATCGGTCGGCAACATCGTTTTCGCCTCTCCCCGATCGGCGGAGCCATCGATCGTCATCGGGTCGATCCCGTCGTCGTCAACGTCATCGTCGTCGGTGGCGAACAGGGGCGCGGAGGCCTGCGCTCCGTCACCGGCCAGTTTCAGAGGGAATTCGAGCGTGAAGGTGCTTCCTTCGCCGAGGCGGCTCTCGGCGTGGATTTCGCCGTGATGTTCCTTGAGGATCTTCCGGCTCACGGTCAGGCCCAGTCCCGTGCCGCGTGAGCCCTTCGTCGAGACGAAGAGATTGAAGATCCTCGCCAGCGTCTCCGGCGACATTCCCTCGCCATTGTCGGCGACGGTGATCCGCACCTTCCGCCGTGGGGCGTCGAGTCCGACGCGGATGTCGACGGCCGCACCGGGTCGATTCTCCACCGCGTCGAGAGCATTGGTGACGACATTGAGCACGGCCCGCGACATCCCCTCGGGGTCGAAGAGCATGCGGGGCAGCCCGGCGGGGTGGGTCCAGCGAATCACCGTTCCGGTCTCATCCGCCCGGTGGTGGACCGTCTCGACGATGTCGGTGATCAGGGCCGCCAGGTCGGTGGGCACGGGGTCGGGCTCCCGTTCCTTGCTGAACGACAGCATGTCCATCACCAGCGACGAGATCTTGTTCTGGTTGCGGGAGACGATGTCCCAGCCCTTCTTGAGGACGGCGAGATCCTCGTTCTCCAGGCCCATCTCCACCAGGTAGCTGCCCCCCCGAATCCCCTGGAGGATGTTCTTGATGTGGTGCGAGAGGGTGGCGATGGTGTGGCCGACCGCCGCCAGTCGCTCCGACTGGACCATCGCCGAGTAGTAGGTGGTGTCCTCGACGGCGAGCGCCGCCTGATGGCCGATCGCCACCATGAGCTTGAGATGCTCGTCGCTGAACCGGCGCTGGCCGGCGCCGAGCGCGTCGGCGAGCGGCGTCGTGGTGTCGACATAAAGGATGCCGACCGTGCCGTAGCGGCCCTGCATCGGCACGCAGATCGCCTCGCGGACGCCGGTTCGCAGGACGCTGTGGCCGGAGCTGAAGCGGTCGTCGTCCTGGGCATCGCTCGTCAGCACCCCTTCGCCCCGTTCGAGGACGTAATCGAGGATCGTGCGGCTGATCGCCATCGAGGAGACGTTGGCACTGCGACGGTCGCGGCGGGCCTTGGTCTTCAGCTGCCGGGTGTCGGGGTCGAGGAGCATCACGCATCCCCGGTCGGCCTCGACCCACTCGAAGACCAGTTGAAGGATCCTCCCGAGGAGCTCGTCGATGTCGAGCGTGTGGCTCACCGCCAGGCTCGTGCGGTACATCACCTGGAGGTTGCTGCGGGCCCGGGCAAGCCACCGGTTGTCGGTGTCTCCGAGGGCCTCGTCGCCGAGGCCCATGATGGGGTCGTCCTTGATCGCCTTGACGATCCTCGAGCCGTCGTCGCCACGCGGAGTGACGATGGCGATCGCCTCGTCGCCGGCGTCGGTGGCAGCGTCGCTGGAGTAGGAAAGCAGCGTGCGGCCGACGAGGATCTGATCGCCGTGCGCAAGCTCGGCCCGATCGACCCGGCGGCTGTTGACGAACGTGCCGTTGGAGCTCTTCAGGTCGCCGATCACATGCGCGGCGCCGACGCGGCGGATCTCGGCGTGCCGCCGCGACACCTCGTGGTCGTCGAGTTGGACGAGATTCCCCGCCTCGCGGCCGATGCTCACCGCCCCCTCGTGGGAAGAGAGGTCGTAGCGTGCGCCGCGGTTGCGGCCCTGGATGACGAACAGCGACGACACGATGGACTCTCTCCTGAAGGGGGGCAGCCGTGACGGCATGCCTCACCCGAAGCGATTCTGTCACACCGATCGGCGGGCGGGAAGACAGTCCGTGCCGAGGCGCGGGGCATGGTGGGATCGGTGGGGCCGCGGGCTACAATGCCAGCTTGGCAGGCTGTGGGTAAAGTGATCCGCCGCTCGATGCGGCGGCCGGGCTCGCGGTGGATCGTCGCGTGCCTCGAACCGTTCCCTGGAGGTGAGTCATGCGATCGATCGGCCTCGCGGTGTGGCACGGGACGCTGCGGGCCGTGGTGCCTGCCATCCTCTCTGCCGGGCTCCATGCCTGGAACGGGCTCCCCGTAGGTCGGGCGCAGGATCCGGCTCCCGCGGCGCCCCGCCCGGTCCGTCCGCTCACCCCCCCGGAGGTGGCCCGCCGTGATCGGCTGCGGGAAAGTGTCGAATGGCTGGCGGCTCCGGAGCGGGAGGGACGCGGCCCCGGCACGGCCGGCATCGACACGGCGGGCGAATGGCTCGCCGGGCAGTTTGCGTCGCTCGGGCTCGAC
>CANGIH010000142.1 GCA_947453875.1 Planctomycetaceae bacterium
AAGACGTCCTTGAACTTGTTGCGCAGCGCCATCACGGCGCTCATGTCGACCTCGTTGAAAGTCGTGAGCAGCGCCGCCTGCTGCTGGGCCTCGACGAGCCGCTCGGCGATCCGGCGCCGAATCGGGCTGATGAGCACCGCCCGCTCCTCCCGCGCCCCGGGGACGCGGGCCGGCACGGAGGCCGCGGCGATCACGGGCGCCGGCTTCGACAGCGCGGCGGGGGCCTTCGTTGCGGCAACGGCCCCGATTGCATCCTCCTTCGTCACCCGGCCGCCGGGACCGGTGCCCGTGGCTGCCGATGCAGCGACGCCCGCTTCACCGAGCACGCGTGCCGCGGCGGGCATGACTCTCGAGCCGTCGTTCGGCGACATCTGCACCGAGCCGATATCGACCCGACTGCCCGTTCGCTTCACGTCGACGACAGGCTGGCCGCCGGGGGCCGGCGTGGCGGCGGCCGATCCGGCCGGCTCCAGATAGCCGATCACCTCCCCGACGCGGGCCTTCTCGCCACTCCCCTTGAGGATCTTCGTGACGGTTCCGGCGGCAGGAGCCGGGAGATCGACCGTCGCCTTGTCACTCTCGATCTCCACGATGGAGTCGTCCATCGCGACCCCGTCCCCCTCGCGCTTCTTCCAGGTGCCGATCTGGACCTCGGTGATCGATTCGCCGACTTCGGGGACCTTGAGTTCGATGGGCATGGTGACGGTGCCGATGCGGGGTGGGGTGGAATAAGGAACGGACGGGGCGGATCTGGGTCAGGACTGGAAAGCAGCCGTGAGAAGCTCGTTTTGCTCCATGTCATGGCTTTTCTTCGAGCCGGTCGCGGGGCTGGCGGCACTCTGCCGGCAGACGCCCGAGAAAGGGAACCTGTCGAGGAGCTTCTCGCCGAAATGGATGCGGAAGAACCGCCACGCTCCCATGTTCTCCGGTTCCTCCTGCACCCAGACGGCAGGAGTGCCGACGGCATAGGCGCCAAGCACCTCCTCGAGATCCGCCTTCGGGAGCGGGTAGAGCTGCTCGACGCGGACGATCGCCACGTCATGGCGTCCGAGATCCTGGCGACGCTTCTCCAATTCGTAGGCGATCTTCCCCGAACAGAGAAGGATGCGACGGACATCACGGGCCTGCACGCCGGAGGCGTCAGGGATGACACGCCGGAAGGTGCCGGAGGTGAGGTCGTCCAGCGGCGACACACAGGCGGGGTGCCGAAGCAGGCTCTTGGGAGTCATCACGATCAACGGCTTCCGCCAGGTCCGCAGCATCTGCCGGCGAAGCAGATGGAACATCTGGGCTGGAGTCGTCGGCGTGACAACCTGGATGTTGTCCTTCGCCGCCTGCAGCAGAAAGCGTTCGAGCCGGGCGCTCGAATGCTCAGGTCCCTGCCCCTCGAACCCGTGCGGCAGCAGCATCACGAGCCCGGAGAGCCGGTTCCATTTGTCCTCGGCGCTGACGATGAATTGGTCGATGACCACCTGGGCGCAATTGACGAAGTCGCCGAACTGCGCCTCCCACATCACCAGTCCATCCGGACAGTCGAGGCTGTAGCCATACTCGAAACCGAGCACTCCCGCCTCCGAGAGCGGACTATTGTAGATCTCCACCGGTGCCTGATCCGACGCGAGATGCTCGAGCGAGCAGTAGGTCTCGTCGGTGACACAGTCGTGGATCACGGCATGGCGGTGGCTGAAGGTGCCCCGCTGGCAGTCCTGCCCCGAAAGCCTGATTCTCAACCCCTGCGTGGCCAGGGTCGCAAACGCGAGTGCCTCGCCGGCGGACCAATCGAGGGACTGGGCACCGTCGGCCATCTGCTGACGCCCCTCGAGAAACTTTTGGATCTTCGGATGGGGCTGAAATCCGTCCGGAAGCCGGATCAACTGGCGGAGGAGGTGGGTGAGCTGGGCGCGGGCGACACCCGTGTCGACGTCCGCCGAGTCGCGTTCCCTGCCGCCAACATAAGCGGCCCAGACGCCGGCGAGTTCGTTGGCATGCACATAGCCATCGCTCTTCGCGACCGAAAGCTCGGCGTCGAGTTTGGTCCGGTGCTCGTCCGCGATCCGCATCGCCTCATCGCGGGTGACGTCTCCGAGCTTGAGGAGCTTTTCGAGATAACTCTCGTGGACACTCGGCCGCTTCTCGATCACACGATACAGGGCGGGTTGCGTGAACGCCGGCTCATCGGCCTCGTTGTGGCCACGGCGGCGGAAGCAGTACATGTCGATGACGACATCTCGCTGGAATTCCCGGCGGAAGTCCATGGCGAGATTGACCACCTGCGCCACGGCCTCCGGATCCTCCCCGTTGACGTGGAAAATGGGGATCTGGAGCATCTTCGCCACATCGGTGGCGTAGGTGCAGGAACGGGCTTCACGGGGGCCGGTGGTGAATCCGATCTGGTTGTTGACCACCACATGGAGGGCACCGCCGATGCGGTAGGCATCGAGTTCGCTGAGGTTGAGCGTCTCCTGGATGATCCCCTCGCCGGCAAACGCCGCATCACCGTGGATCAGGACCACCATGCCGGTCTGGCGGGCGAAGTCGCTGATGCGATCCTGGCGGGCACGGACCCGACCGATCGCGACTGGATTGACGAACTCCAGATGGCTGGGGTTGAAGCAAAGCGTGAGGTGGACATTGCGGCCATTGGCAGCCCGGTGGTCGCTCGAATGACCGAGGTGATACTTGACGTCTCCCCGGCCGACGTGGAGCTCAGGATCGAGATCGGCGAACTCACGGAAGATCCGCTGGGCACTCTTCCCCATGACGTTGGCCAGGACGTTGAGCCGGCCGCGGTGGGCCATCGCCAGCACGACATCGCCGATCCCCTGGGTCGCGGCGCGTTCGATCGCCATTTCGAGCAGCGGAACGAGCGACTCGCCTCCCTCGAGCGAAAAACTCTTCGCCCCGAGGAACCGCTTCTGGATGAATTCCTCGAACACCGCGGCACAGGTCATCTGCCGGTAGATCCGCAACTGCTGACGACGATCGAGTTGCACGCGGTTTTCGCACCCCTCCATCCGCACCTGGAGCCACTGGCGAACCCGGAGGTCATCCATGTGCATGAACTGCACGCCGATCGCCCTGCAATAGGTATTGCGCAACCGCTGGATGATGTCCCGCAGGGGCATCGACTGGGGGCCCTCGATCGTGTCGGTCGAGAACACCCGATCCATATCCTCCTCGGTGAGGTGGTAGAAGTGTGGATCGAGTTCAGGAAGCCCCGGCCGCGGACGACCGAGCGGGTCGATCTCGGCCATGAGGTGACCGCGAACCCGGTAGGCACGAACAAGTTGATCGACACGGTCCTGGAGAAACGCCACCCGCTCCTCGGCGGCGCTGCCCGAGGCGATGGGGAGCGGCAGAGGCATCGCCTCCCCGATCGGCGCGTCCGGCAGGTGGACATCGCCACCGGCAATGGCCAGGGCATGGGCCGTCGCAATCCCGTCCGGCGTCACGAGCCGGGCACCGCTGTCGCCGTGATACTGCGTGCCGTGGTACTGGCTTCCGTGGACCGGCGAGTGACCGTTGCCGTTCACCGCCGCCACCGGGCTGGCACCGCGGGATCCAACGACCGCCGCCGAAGCGTCGCCTGAGCCGAGAGACTCGAAGTAGGCACGCCACTCCGGATCGACACTCGTCGGATCCGACCGGTACTGCTCGAAGAGCTCCTCCAGAAAAGCGAGGCTTGCGGTCCCGGCGGAGTCGATGCGGTCGAGAGGGCTCACGGATGCAGTCCAGTGCTGGCGGTGGTTTCGACGGGCAGGAGGCACCCAGCCTTCGGCCCCGGGACACGGCAGGGAACTCGATCAGCGGGCCAGGAGCAGCCGGCCGGGGCTCTCCAGATAACCGATCACCTCCCGGAGGAACCGGGCAGCGAGCGCCCCATCGATGATCCGATGGTCGTAGGACAGAGACAGCGGCATCATCAAACGGGGCTCGATCCGGTCATCGTGAACGACCGGCAATTTCCTCGATCGACCCACGAGGAGGATGGCGACCTCCGGCCAGTTGATGATCGGAGTCGAGTAGGTCCCGCCGATCGCACCGAGGTTGCTGATGGTGAAGGTGCCACCACGGAGATCCTCGATGCCATATTGGGCATGCTTTGCCTTCTCGGCCGTCTCGGCGATGGACTGGGCGATCTGCGGGATCGAAAGCTGGTCGCAGCCACGGAGCACCGGGACCACCAAACCCCGCGGCGTGTCCACCGCCAGGCCGATGTTGACGTAGTCCTTGTAAAGGACCTCCCCCTTCTCGACGTCGATGCTGGAATTCATCGCCGGGTGCTGGCGGAGCGACAGGCTCACCGCCTTGATCACGAACGATAGCGCCGTGAGCTTCACATTCGCCTTGGCGTGATCCTCAGCGCTCGCCTTCCGCAGTCGCTCCATCTCCGTGACGTCGGCGTCGTCGAAGTTGGTCAGGTGGGGGATCGTCGACACACTGCGAACCATGTTTGCGGCGATTGTCCGACGCATCCGTGACATCTGCTCCCGGCGAACCGGGCCCCAGTCATCACGATCGACGCCGCCGGCAGCGGTTGAGCGGGCCCCGCCTGCACTCTGGGCTCCCCCCTGCCTCACCGCCGAGACGACATCCTCGCGGAGAATCCGCCCCCCCGGCCCGGTGCCACGCACGCGCGACAGATCGACGCCGAGTTCCCGGGCCAGCCGCCGCACCGCCGGACCAGCAGGCTCGACCGTGGCCACCGCTGCCGTCGGCTCGGCAGCCGGCTCAGAGACGGGTGCGAGTGCGGGACGCGGAGCCTCCGGGGCAGTCACAGCCGGTGCCGCTGGCGCCGGAGCGGGCTTGGAAGCAGGAGGAGGAGGAGGAGGAGGAGCAGCAGCAGGAGCCGCCTTCGCTGGGGCCTTGGCCGTTGCCGGGGCGTCGCCAGCGGCCTCGAGCGTGAGCAGCGTCTGCCCGACCTTGACGGTGTCCCCCTTTTTCACGAGCACGCTCGCCACACGCCCCCCCGGTGGGCAAGGGACCTCGATGACCGCCTTGTCGGTCTCCACCTCGAGCAGGGCCTGCCCCGGCTTGACCACATCTCCGGGAGAGACGAACACGCTCACGACATCGCCCGCGGCGATGTTCTCGCCCAGGTCGGGCAGCTTGAATTCGGTGGCCATGGTGGGATCGCGGTGGGGAACGGGGCAGGAAGATCGAAAACAAACGGAAACGCAACCGACAAAAATTCTCGCACCTCCGCCCCATCGGCCTCACGCGGCCTGCGGGGCGACAGCTCCAGTTCAGACGCTGGCGGCATCGAGTTTGTCCGGGTCGACACCAAGCGACGTGATCGCCTCGGCAACGACCTCGGCGCTGATCGCGCCGGCAGCCGCCAGCCGCGAAAGGACGCCAACGGCGATGCACTCGGCATCGACTTCGAAATGACGACGGAGCCGTGTCCTGGACTCGCTGCGGCCGAAGCCGTCGGTGCCCATCACGAACAGGCCCCCGGGGATCCAGGCATCGAGTTGCTCCGGTACGGCGCGGACATGGTCGCTGGCGGCGACAAACACCCCCTCGGCGGCCCCGAGCGTCTCCTCGAGGTAGCTCCGACGCGGCTCCTCGGTGGGATGGAGCATGTTCCAATGGCGGCAGGCGAGCGCTTCGCGTCGCAGCTCTTTCCAACTGGTGACACTCCAGACAGTGCTGGTCACGCCAAACCGATCGGCGAGCAACTCCCCGGCCCGGATGACCTCGCGGAGGATCGCCCCCGACCCGAGCAACTGCACGGGCGGCAGGGAGGCGGCCTTCCCCTTCTTGGCCCCCTTCGCGGCCACCGGCTTGCCGGCAATCTCACGGAGGCGGTACGCCCCCTTCACGATCCCCTCGGCGCAGCCCTCGGGCATCGCCGGCATCTCGTAGTTTTCGTTGTAGATCGTGAGGTAGTAGATCCAATCCTCGCCCTTGGCATACATCCGCTCCATGCCATCGAGCATGATCACGGTCGCCTCGTAAACGAAGGCCGGGTCGTACGCCTTCACCGTCGGATAGGCCATCGCGAACAGGTGGCTATGGCCGTCCTGATGCTGCAGCCCTTCACCATTGAGCGTGGTGCGACCGGCCGTGCCGCCGAGCATAAAACCGCGGGCGCGGCAGTCGCAGGCGGCCCAGACAAGGTCCCCGATCCGCTGGAAACCGAACATCGAGTAGTAGATGAAGATCGGGATCATCGGCACGCCATGCGTGGCATACGACGTCCCGGCGGCGACGAAGCTCGACATGCTCCCCGCCTCGGTGATCCCCTCCTCGAGAATCTGCCCGTCCTTCGCTTCCCGGTAGTAGAGGAGTTGATCCGAGTCGACCGGCTCGTAGAGCTGCCCGGTATGGGCATAGATCCCACACTGCTTGAAGAGCGGATCCATGCCAAAGGTCCGCGACTCGTCGGGCACGATCGGCACGATGTACTTCCCCACCGACTTGTCCTTGAGAAGCGACCCCATCAGTGTCACCGCACCGGTGGTGGTCGAGACCTCGCGGCCGGTGCTCTTCTCGATGAAGGGGATGTATTCGGCAAGCGTCGGGGTCTTCAGTCGCGGCGAATCGAGCGGACGCGTCGGCACATAGCCGCC
>CANGIH010000143.1 GCA_947453875.1 Planctomycetaceae bacterium
GAAGTGGTGAAACGCGGACGTCTGACGTGGATCCAGTCGTCGGCCGCCGGGCTCGATCACTGCCTGGTGCCTTCTGTCGTCGCTTCGCCGATCACGGTCACCAGCGCCTCCGGAGTGCTGGCCGATCAGGTGGCTGAGCATGGCGTCGGCCTGGCGATCGCCTGCACGCGGCGGTTTCCCCTCTTTTTGGATCAGCAGGCGAAGGGGGAGTTTGTCCGCCGGCCGACGAAAGACCTCACCGATGCGACTGTCGGCATCGTCGGCTTTGGCGGCAATGGCCGGCGGCTTGCGCGCGTGCTCGTCCCCTTCAACGTGCGGATCCTCGCCACCGACTATTTTCCGGTGAAAAAGCCCCCCCATGTCGAGTTTCTCGGGGGGCCGGAGACGCTCCCTGAGATCCTTCCGCAGGTCGACATCCTCTTCCTCTGCGCCCCGCTCACCGCGGCGACGAGAAACCTCCTCGACCATGCGGCCTTCGCCGCGATGAAGCCGGGGGCAATCCTCGTCAACATGGCCCGCGGGAAGATGGTCGACGAAAACGCCCTCGTCGACGCTCTGGAAAGCGGCCGGCTCGATTCGGCGGCCCTCGATGTCACCCCCGACGAGCCCCCGGCCCCGGAAAGCCGGCTGTGGCGAGCCCCGCGGCTGATCATCACGCCCCACGTCGGGGGGCAGTCGTATCGCCGAATCGATGCAATGACCGACTTTTTCTGCGACAATCTCCGGCGTTCCCTCCGGGGGGAGGAACTGCGTAACCTCGTCGACAAGCGGCTCGGATTTCCTGAGCCCCAGGCCGACTGGTGACGCGATCTGCCCCCGGCTGGCCGTGTTCGCTCCGCCCGGGTGTCTTTCCGCTCCGTCAGGTCGCAGTCCGGCCGCGGCCTGCCCCTGTGAGCCCGCAGACGATTCCCCCAGGTCAAGCCATGTCCACCACCATCTACCAGGAGGGCCGGCCCACCGTCACGGTCGATGGTGCGGTGAGCAGTCGCTGCCCGGAGGAACTGCTCGCCCGCTACGCCGAGCTCCTCCAGGGGGGGCGGCTTTCCTGGACAGAACACCACCACCTCGAACGTCAGCTCGGGGCGGGGGGGCAGGGCGTCGTCTACCTCTCCACCCGCCGTGGCTCCGATTCGTTCACCGTGCCGGTGGCGCTGAAGTTCTTTTCCCCCGAGCGCTACGACTCCGAGGAGCTCTACGTCGAGGCGATGGGGCGGATCGCGAAGGTGGCGTCGCGGGTGGCCCTCATCCAGCAAGACAACCTCCTCGATGTCCACAACTTCATCGAACAGCGTCGCATCCGCATCATGCAGATGGAGTGGATCGACGGCCATGATCTCTCGGTGCTCCTCGCCCCGGCCATCCTGGAGCGGACACGGGCCAACGTCACCCCCGAACGGCTGCTCTATCTCAACAACTGCGTGATCACCGCCGGTCCGCAGCAGTCGCGACTCAAGCCGGGGGTGGCGATCGCCATCATCCGGGAGTGTCTGGCGGCGCTGGCGGCCCTCCACCGCGAAGGGATCGTCCATGGCGACATCAAGACCGCCAACATCATGATCAAGCGGACGGGGAACGCGAAAATCATCGACATCGGATCGGCCGTGGCCCTCGACGACATTCCACCGAACCGGACCTGCACCCCCGCCTTCGCGGCACCGGAGGTGCTCGAGGGGCGCGAGATCAGCCCCCGATCCGATCTGGCGAGCCTCGGCTACGTGCTCATCGAGATGCTCTCCGGCCTGCCGCCGTTTGCCGGCCTCAATTCCTTCCGCGACCTCCTCGAAGCGAAGCGGTCGCTGGCCCACCGTCTCCCGCAGATTCTTCCGTCGGAAGTGAGCTGCAACGAACTGCTGATGAACTTCACCCGCCGGCTGATCGCCGCCGACCCCGCCAAGCGGTTCTCAAGCGCCGAGGATGCCGATCACATGAAGGGGGGAGCGGCGAGCTTCCACCGCCAGCTGATCGTCGGCAATCTGGCCAGCGAGTACCAAAACGAGATCCGGGCCTGGCTCGACGATCTTTCCTGATCGGGCCGTCAATGAGCCCTCCGGATGGGACGGCAACCGTCCACCGCTGCGGGGCACTCAATCGGCAACCGCCGAGGCTTGATTCCAAAAGTGGAACCGACGCGGAGCAGACCTTTGTGCGGGGCTCCATGCGAAGCCTGCAACGGCTCGAAAGAAACCTGCGGGCGGTCAGCGAGGGTGACGGGACTCGAACCCGCGGCCTCCAACGTGACAGGCTGGCGCTCTAACCAACTGAGCTACACCCCCGTGATTCGCCTCCGGAGCCTGAACTCCAGGGGCTATTTTCGGGACACCGCCTCGCAAGGAACGCGAGTATAGCCAGCGCGAGCCCATCACGACACCCCGCCGACATTTTTCCCGTTCTTTGCGGGACTTTTCGCGGTCGCGGGCCGCTCGCAGCCGTCTTGGAATCGTTCCACCGGGTCCCGGGGCGGGTCGACAGGCCGATCAGAAAACGCCCCGGCTGGGGTCGTAGCCCTTCGCCTTGGCGACCTCGAAATCCTGCTTCGCCTGTTCCGCGTAGCCCGCCGCCTTGCAGGCTTCGGCGCGATGCTGGTGCATGACGGCCAAGCCATGCTCCGCCACCCGGATCCGCTGGTCGATGTCGATCCGATCCATTCGCTCACGCACCAGGCCCAGGCGGCGCCGCAGGTCCTGCATGCCATCGATGGCCCGATTGAGATCGTCGATCGCCTCGGCATGCCGGCCGAGCAGGTGGAGGATGTATCCGCGGGTGTCGAGATGCTCGGGGGTCTCCTCGCCGGTCCGTCCGAGCGCCTGCTCGATGTCGACAAGCGCCTCGGGGAGCTCGCGGCGGACCAGCGCCCGGGTGTAGGCCCGGAGGTTCAAGGCCTCGGGATCGCCGGGGCGATTGAGATCGACGACAGCCTGAACATCGGCAAGCGCCTCATCCGGCCTGTCGAGCACGGTGTGGGCCAGGGCCCGGAGGCGGTGCGGGGCAGGGGCTGTGGGCGCAAGTGTGGCCGCCCGATCCGCATCGGCCACCGCACCGACGGCGTCCTGATTTTCAAGGCGGAGCTGGCCACGGAGGCAGAGGAGGCGAAAGTCACCTTCCTGCCACGACACCGCCCTCTCGACATGGCCAAGCGCCCCAGGAATATCCCCCTCGGCTTCACGCCGTGCCGCCTCGTCGAGCGACCAGACCACCACCGCCTCGCGGACGGCAGGGAGGATTTCCGGGCCGAGGAGCGTCGGGATGAGGATCGCCGCGGCCACCAGCAGGATCGCGGCCCGCTTCCCGCGGCCAGCCCCGCGCCGCGATCCGGGCTCTTGTCGCGCTGCCCACGGCGCTGCGGAGGCATTCCGCGGCCCCGAGGCATCGGCCGGGGGGGAGGCTCCATCGAGCCGGGACAGGAGCGGCTCGATCGGGCGGGGAAGGAGATCGAGGTCGTCGCGCGGAGCCTCGAATTCAGGCGGAATGCGGAAACCGTCGCGGTCGTAACGCATGGCGGGCGTCTACCTGGGGCGGGGACCGTGCCGGATAATCCTACCCCGCGACCACCACGCGAAACAATT
Organism: Planctomycetaceae bacterium; assembly: GCA_947453875.1. Taxonomy (GTDB): domain Bacteria; phylum Planctomycetota; class Planctomycetia; order Pirellulales; family UBA1268; genus QWOP01. Next base: position 3,564 of record CANGIH010000143.1, read on the forward strand.
GACGGGTGGGAAGGGGAGCCGTAAGGTGACCGGAGAAAAGCCGGAGGATCCACGCATGCCGCTGTTTGAAATCGAGACCGGCGCCCACATCATCATTTCGTGGGCCGCCGACGAGCAGGCCGCGGCGGCGGTCGTCGAGGAAGCCTATCCAGGCGAGCGGATCGTGCGCCTGACACGGCGCCCCCGCGACTGCTGGGTGATCTCGAAATCGGCCCTCGGCCTCAAGTCGTCGATCCACGATCCCTGCAACACCGCGCGGGAATGCCTCGCGAAGGCCGCCGGGGACAAGCTCCACGCCATCCGCCTCTACATGCACGAGACCGGCGACGATCTGGAGCGGGCGCGGAAAGTGATCGAATCGAACATGGTCATGGGCTGGTGACCGTCGGCACTCACTCGTCGACGGCGAACAGGGCGATCACGCTCGGCCGTCCAGCAGCGCCGTTGTCGGCGACGCCGACCAGGAGCCTGCGGCCGTCCGGCAGGCGCGGGCCAGCACAGAGCCCCTCGAGATTCACTCCGAGGGCTCCCCGCCAGAGGAGCGACTTGGCCACCGGCGCGGCCGCCTGATCGCGGAGGTCAGCGGGGATTTCACTCTCGGCAGCACGCGCCCCGGTGTCGACGAGGAAGATCCGGTTCTCAAACGGCGGCAGCCCGGCAGCGGCGCTCCGCTCGAGGACAAGAAGCCGCCCTTGACCAAGCGCCACCAGCGCCACCACGCCACAGTAGAGGGGGCCACCGACGAGGCCGAGGCGCTCGTGGGGCGGATCGACCGGGTAGATCCATTCCTGCCGCCGCGCCTGCGGCGCCTCGGCGCCATCCACCGGCACCCTCACCAGTCGCACGCGTGCAGATGTGCCCTCGGCCACCGGCGGCCCGTCGCGTTCGAGCGGCTCCTCGTTGGCGGTCCAAAGATGAGGGGAATCGGGTTCGAGCGTGAGCGACTCCGGGCCCCGATTGGCACGGGCCGAGCGGAAGACCTCCGCCAGCGAAATGACCGTCCGGGGCCGAGGGGGCGGCGGCGATCTCGCCGCTGGCCAGTCGATGAGGAACTCCCGGATGGCGGGAGTGTCCTCCTCGACTGCGAACATCGAACGGGCGTCGGTTTCGCCCGGCCCCGCTGCCACGTCCTCCCAATCACGCACCGCATCGAGCGCGATCGACTGGTCGAGTCGAACGGTGTAGCCGGGGGGATCGGAGTCCCCGGCCGTCGGCGCCCCGTCGGGAGCCGGGATCAGCGAGAGCACCAGCGCCCGGTCGCTTGAGTCCATCACCGCCAGATACTTCTCCCCCCCGAGCCAGGTGATCCCACTCAGCTCGGCCACCGGCGTGCGGGTGCCATCCGGCTCGACCACCTCCGAGGAAACGACCACCTGGCCGAGGAGGGTGACGCGGGGAGCGAGTGGGGAGGAATCGACCTCGCCGCCAAAGACACCGGCGGCCGCAAGGCACACCGTGGCCATGCCGACGCCAAAGCGGATCACATCAGCAGGCCTCGCCTGATGCCGAAGACGAGCGATCGGGCGTGGTGACGACGGTCCCATGACCGCCGACTCTACCACCCCGATCTCCCACTCGAAGAGGCGTGACGCTGAATCACTGATAACCGACAGCGGGAGGGGGGAGCGGTTCGCTCACTTCATACGACGCTGTCCGCACCGCCGCCGGGGCGACCGGCGTCTCGTCGACGAAGATCTGCTCCGCGGGCCGGTAGCTCGACGTCCCGCCCGGGCGGAAGACAGGGTCTGGCCGACGAACGGGCGGAGAGGTGAGGCCGTCGGGGTTCGCAGCCGGCAAGGGGCCGGGGGGAGGCGCCACGGCCGGTGCGCTGCCGGCGGCCGGGAACGCCGCCGGAGCGGTGCCTTGAAGACCGCTGCCGAGATCGGGGGATGCGGTTGGAGCCAGCGACGCCCCCGCCTCTGGGCCACCATAGCGACTCCCCTGCGAGGCATAGCGGGCGGAGACGCCCGCCCCAGGATCAGCGACCGGGGTCAGCGGGGGAGCTGCCTCGGACGCCACCGGAGCTGCCGCTGCCGGAATCGCCGCCGCTGCGTAACCTGCCGCGGCTGGCTCGAGCCCCCTGGCATCGGCGACCCGCGGAGAAGGTTCGTAACCCGCCGTCGTCGGAAAGGCGGTCGACGCTGGCGGTGAAGCGCCGTATGCGGACGGTGTCGTCACCGGATAGCCGCCGCCGGGCGGGCCGGCGCCGGCCGGGACAGCCGCCAGAGGAGGCTGTTCGCCCGCGTAGGATCCCGCCGGGATCCCAGGGGAAGCGGGAGACTCAGCGGCAGGCGGAGGAGGTGGAAGGGTGGCATAGGGGCCGACTTGAGGACTGATCGGGGCAGGGGGGCTGGCCTCGGCCAGGGAGTTGGTCTGCTGCACCGGCTCAAGGGCCGGCGCGGCGGGCATCGGAGGGGTGACGCCGTAGGTCACGGCCGCCGGGTCGGTCGCCGCGGTCTGGATGGCGTCGGCGCCCCCTCCGGTCGCGGTCGCCGGATCGTTGACGACATAGCCGGCGGGCGTCGAGGTGGTGGGGTAGGGCGTCGCCGAGGCGGAGGGTTTCTTGATCGGGGCGTCGTTGGTCGGCACCGACGCCAGCGCCGGAGCCTCGGCCTGCTTCGCCTTCGATCCGGGGAAGCTCGGCCACTTTGGCGCCGACAGCGCGCGGGCCCCGCTGCGACACCCGGTGGCAGCCACCAGCGTCACCGCCACAAGGCAGGTTGATCCGTGCAACCACCGCCGCCAACGAGGAGTGTGGCCGCCGACGGCATCGGGCTGCTGCCCGCACTGCTGGACCTGTCGATCGCGCATTCGGATGGGTCTCCCTGCTTTGGCATGCCTGCACCGGCACGCAGCCGGGAGGAGATAGGGCCCGCCGGGGAGTGGAGTCAATCGCAGCTGCGCGGCTGGACGCTGCCGATGGGGACGAAAAAAGGCGGCCCGTCCCAAGGAACGGGCCGCCTCGTCGTGCAGGCTGAAGGGATCGTGGCGTGCTCAGCGAGCGCCGCC
>CANGIH010000144.1 GCA_947453875.1 Planctomycetaceae bacterium
CGAGCGGCACTTCCTTGCCACGCTGCGTCCAGATGCCGGTGGCCGTGCCGTTGGCATCAACCGCGGCGGCATACACCGCCCCGGTCGCCTTGATCTCGAAGACGAGTTTCCCGCCACCATCGGAAAACCGCTCGAGCGGGAAGCGCCGATCCCCTTCGTCGAAACTGCGGAGTCGATGGACCTTGTTCCCCTTCTCCTCGGCCGCTTCGATGGCAAACCGGAATTGCCGCTCGCCTGCCTCCATCTCGCCATACCACTCGGTCGCCGCTGCCGCCGGTTCCTGGGCGTGGAGACGGGGGGTAGGCGATGGGGGGAAGCCCAACAGCGCCGCCACCAGGACAGCGGCGGCCACGGGCACCCGGCCTCCGAAGAAGGACAGACAGCCGACAGCGGTCCGCCAAGCGGAGAGGACACCCGTGAAAGGCGACATGATCACACCCGCCGGCAGGGCGGGCCCTGCTGGTGAGATTGATCCGGCCCGGAAGGATCAGCCGGCGATCGAGGCGATCCGGATCTTCGTGGCGAGAGAGCGGTGGCCGGTACGGCGGCGGTAGTTCTTGCGGCGGGCGAACTTCTGCACGTAGATCTTGTCGCCCTGCACCGAGCCGATCACGGCGGCCTTCACTGCCGCCCCTTTCACCACCGGCTTGCCGATGGTGAGCTTCCCGGCCTTGCTGACGGCCAGCACGCGGTCGAACACGACCTCGCTGCCCGGCTCCAGATGACGGAAGTCGATCTCCATCTCCTGCCCCTCCGTGACGCGGTACTGACGGCCACCGTCGACCACGATCGCGTAGGGCTCGCTCGAGCCGGCCAAAGTGGCGGCGGAGGAGGATGCGGCGGAGGTGTCGGACTTGGCCATGGTGGTGAACCCGCGGAGTGGTGGATGGATTGGGGGGGTGGATCGGGAGACTCGGACAGCCGCGAACCCGGCTGAATCGAGCCCTCCAGCGTAGCGACGGCAGGGGGCGAGGTCGAGAGGGGCCGAAAACCCCCGACGTGGCCGGAAAATAGGGCCACGCCGGGGGTGTTTTCAGGGGATTCAGGGAAACCGGACGGTCCGGCCGGTGGAATCCCAGGCTTCCCAGACGAGGTGCTCCGGCGACACGCTCTCCCGACCGACGACATGGAGCTGGATGTGGCACGCATCCTCGAACTGGGCCATCTCCCGCCGCTTGCGGTTGTTGATCCAGGTAGCCACCTCATCATGCACCGTCACGTTGAGGCGGGTGATGTCGCTGCGGGTGGCCGACAGCTGGAGGACCCGCATCACCTCGATCGCCATGCTCTCGGCCGTCTTCACCATGCCCGTGCCGGTGCAGGTGGGGCAGTCGCGGAAGATGCTCTTGCGGAGCGAGGGCCGGATCCGTTGCCTGGTCATCTCGATCAGGCCGAAGGGGCTCGTGCGGAGAATCTTCGTCCGGGCACGGTCACGCTTCATGGCGTCGTGGAGGGCCTTCTCCACCCCGCGGCGGTATTTCTCCTTCCGCATGTCGATAAAGTCGTTGACGATCACGCCGCCGAGATCCCGCAGCCGAAGCTGGCGGGCGATCTCCCGGGCGGCGATGAGATTCATCTGGTAGGCGTTCTCCTCGGCGCTCTTCTCGGTACGGAAGCTCCCAGAGTTGACGTCGATCGCCACGAGGGCCTCGGTCTGGTCGATGACGATCGAGCCACCTCCCTTGAGCGGCACCTTCCGCTGGTGGATGCGGCCGATCTCCTCCTCGAGGCCGTAGCGGTGGAAGAGCGGTTCCTTGCCTTCGTAGAGTTGGAGACGCGGGGCGTATTTCGGCATCACGAGTTCGAGGAACTCGCGCGCCCGCTCGTAGGCGGCCGGCTCGTCGATGAGGATCCGCCCCACGTCTTCCGTGAACATGTCACGGATGGTGCGGATGATCATGTCGCTCTCCTGGTAGATGTCGATCGGTGCGGAATACTTCCGCATCCGACGGACGATCGACTTCCAGAGGCGGAGCAGATAGGCCATGTCGCGGGCCATCTCCCCCTTCGTCCGCTCGGTGCCGGCGGTGCGGACGACGAAGCCCACCCCCTTGGGCGGCTTGAGATCGAGCATGATGTCGCGGAGGACGCGACGATCGTGCTCGTCATCGATCTTCTTCGAGATCCCGACGCGGCCCAGCGGAGGCATGAGAACGAGATAGCGGCCGGGGATGGAGATGTAGGTGGAGAGAGTCGGCCCCTTGGTGCCGAATCCCTCCTTGATCACCTGTACGAGCACCTCGTCGCCTCGGCGGAGCACATCTTGGATCGGCGGCTTCACGCGCGGCCGGTCGCCGAGGCGGGGGCGACGACGGCCACGGCCGCCGGCATCCCCCTCGGCGCCTTCGGCCGACTTCGCGGCCGGTTCGGGCACCTCGAAAGCCTTGTCGGGATCGAGCCCTCCCTGCCGGTAGTACTGCGGCTCGACATCGCTGATATGGAGAAAACCGTTGCGGCCGACGCCAAAATCGACGAACGCCGCCTGAATGCTCGGCTCGATGTTGACGATCCGCCCCTTGTAGATGTTGCCGACGTGGTTGTCCTGGCTGGTGCGCTCGACGTAGAGCTCCTCGAGCACCCCATCCTCCATGATCGCGATCCGGCATTCCTCCGGCTGCGACACGTTGATCAGCATTTCCTGCTTCATGAATCCTGTTTCCTTTCCTCACCCTCCCGCCCCAAGGGGGCGGCGTCCGCCGTCAGGCGAACGTCTCGGAGAGCAGGCGACGCATCTGGTCGCGCAAGAAGGCCTTCACCTCCCGGGCACTGTCCATGGCCAGCGCCCGTTCGGCGATCCCGCGGCACTCGGCGACCGAAACACTTCGGCACACCTGCTTGATTTCCGGGATCGCACTGGCCGGCACGCTCATCTGGCGCAGGCCGAGTCCCAGAAGGAGCTGCGTGAACATCACGCTGCCGCTCATCTGTCCGCACACATTGGCCGGCACGCCGGCCTCGCGCGCCACGTCCAACGATCGCCGCAACTGTCGCAGCACCGCTGGATCGCACGCGTTGTACAGTTCCGCCACCTCCTTGTTGCCCCGATCGACCGCCAGCGTGTACTGGATCAGGTCGTTGGTGCCGATCGACACGAAGTCGACCTCCTTGATGAATGCGTCGAGCATGATCACCGCCGCCGGTGTCTCGACCATCATCCCCACCGGCATCTTCGGATTGAACGCGATGCCATGTTCGGCGAGATCCTCCATCACATCGGCGAGCACCATCCTGGCCTGGCGCAGCTCGACGATCGTGGAGACGAGGGGAAAGAGCACACGCACGTCGCCGAGGGCGCTGGCCCGGAGGATGGCACGCAATTGCGTGCGGAACATCGGCAACTGCCGCAGCGAAAGCCGGATGCTCCGCAGGCCGAGGCAGGGATTGCGCTCTTCCTCGGGGGTCGACTCGGTGCGCATCTTGTCGGCGCCGAGGTCGAGGGTGCGGATCACCACCGGCTTGTCCTTCATTGCGCGGACCACCTCGCTGTAGGCGGCGAAGTGATCCTCCTCGGTCGGCTCGCGCGGGCTCGTCAGATAGAGGAATTCGGTGCGGTAGAGGCCGATGCCGTCGCAACCACGGGAGAGGCACTGCTCCGCCTCGCTGGGAAACTCGATGTTTCCGGTCACCTGGATGCGGACTCCGTCGATCGTCTCGGCGGGGAGGTCGCGGAGGGTGTCGAGGCGGGCGGCCACCGTCCGGGCCGTCTCCACCTCGAGGCGGTAGCGGGCGATCGTCTCCTCGTCGGGCTGGAGGATCACCACCCCCTGATTGCCGTCGAGGATCACCGGCTCGCCGCCGGAGACATCGGCCAGAAACGGCCCGAGGCCGACCACGGCGGGAATTTCGAGCCCCTCGGCGACGATGGCGGTATGGCTGCCGGGGCCGCCGAGTTCGGTGGCGAAGCCCTGGACGAAGCGCCGGTCGAGATTCGCCGTCTCGCTGGGGGTGAGATTGTGGGCGAGGACGATCACCGGCTGCGAGATCGCCGCCAGCGTCTCCCGCCGCTGCCCGAGGAGATTCCGCAGCAGGCTCTTCTCGATGTCGTAGATGTCGTGGGCACGCTGCGCGATGTGGTTGTCGAGACTCTGAAACACCTTTGCATAGCGGCGGAGCGTGCGGCTAACGGCATACTCCGGCCAGAAGTTGCGGTCACGGACGGCGCTGGTGAGCTCCTCCTGGAGCTTGGCGTCGTGGAGCATCGCCAGATGGGCGGCGAAGATCGCGGCGTATTGCCCACCGAGCTCTGCCTGGATGGCGTCGCGGTTGCGTTCGATCTCGCGGCTGGTCTCGGCGACCGCGGTGGCGAGCCGCTCGAGTTCGGTATCGACGGCGCTGCGGGCCACGAACCGGCGCGGGATGCGGAATCCCTCGCTGTCGAGGACGAGCGCCTCGCCGATCGTGACGCCGGGGGAAACGGCGATTCCCTGAAGTTTGAGCATGGGGCGCAGTCCGCCCGCCAGCGCGGATCCATCCCGGAGAGATCGCATCGCGCCCGAGGCCGGTCGGCAAAGCCGACACCTGCTGCGCTGCGATCAGATCCCCGCGAGGCTCGCGCCAGGCGACAGGTCGCGGCTCCTTGGTGTGTTGGTATCGTTCCGCCGCCGGCCCCGGAGGGACCGGTCGGCCACAAGGTCAGTTCATCCGTTCAACGCGTCGAGGAGCGCCCGGAGGCGTCCGCGACCGTCTCGTCGTTCTCGTGAAAATTTCCATCGAACAGCCGCACGATCGCGGCCAGCGCCTCGCGGGCGTCGGGACCGGTGGTCTCAACAACCAGATGCGTCCCCTCCTCGGCCGCGAGTGTGAGCACCTCGAGGATGCTCTTGCCATCGACTCTCTGTGACTTGGAAACGAGCTCCACCCGTGACTGCCATCGGCGCGCCTCGCGCGCGAGCTGATCGGCAGGCCTGGCATGGAGCCCCTGTTTCAATCCCACGACGACTTCCCGCGACACGGTGTCCTGCATGTGCGCCAAAAAAAGAGTCAGGAAACCATGCCGTGGTTGTCGGCCGCTTCAAGCAGATGCTGGATGTCGGCCGGGGCCTTCGCCGCCTTCAGTTCCCGGCAGAACGCGTCGTCGCGGAGCTGACGGGAGATGTTCTCAAGCGCCCGCAGATGTTGCCCCGGTTGGTCGGGGGGCGACACCAGCAGGAAGAAGAGGTGAACCGGATCGCCATCGAGGCTGTCGAAGTTGATCCCCTCCTGGCTCACCGCCACCGTGCCGACGAGCCTGTCAACACTCGGATGCTTCGTGTGGGGCACCGCCACGCCCCGCCCGATGCCGGTGGTCCCGAGTTCCTCGCGTTTCATGATCGCCTTGACGATGCTCTCGAGGTCGGCGGCGGGAATCCGACCGGCCTCGACAAGCGCCGTCGCCATTTCCCGGATGACCCCCGCCTTCGTCGATGAATCGACGTGGGAACGGATCGCATCGACGGCGACAAAATCGGAAAACTTCATGATGCTCGTGGTGTTTCTCGTGGGGATCCGGGGCCGAGGTGCGGTCTTCCCGCGAACTCGACCGACCGACCCCGGCGTCCGGGAACGTCGCGGCCCCGCGTCTGGTCGCGGAGGAGTGACGTTCCGGTCACGGTGTTGACCGGCCCGACTGCCGAACGTGTCTGTTCGGGAAATCAGGCCTTTCTCGACGACTGGACATGCTTGTGGTCGCGGGTCTTTTCCTTGTGCTTTCGCAACTGCTGTTCGAGTTTCTGGACAGCCCCGTCGACGCTCCGCCACAACTGGCCGGAAACCTCGTGGCTGACCATCTCGTGGAAGTGCTCTGCCGAGGCGACGATTTCCACCGCCGGCAGCGCCGGGTTTTGGAGATCGACAGTCACGTTGAGGGCCGTCAGTCCGTCGAAGTAGCGCTTCAGCCGGGCCACCTTGCTGGTGATCTTCGACTGCGAGGCGGGGCTCAATTGGCCGTGCCGTGCCGATACGTTCGTCTGCACCCGGGAAGTCCTTCCAAACCGACGGGGAATGGCCGCCTCCCAGGGAGGCCCGGGCGGCCGACAGGGCTTGCAATCGAGCATATCACTGGCCCCTCCGCTTCGACAAACCGGGCGCCGCACGCGGCCACGACAGGCGATTTCACTCGTTTTTCCATCGGTTCCCCGTGCCCTTTCCCCGTCACCGCCCATCAGCGGGAGCGGCGGATGGCTCCCTTGTCGAGGAGCGATCGCCACCAACCGACCGCCTCGCGCCGGGCCTCTTCCGGTCCCTCGGGACGAAACCGCCCCCGATCGAATGCCGACGGCTCGACGATGTCGACGAGGCAGGCCAGGGCATACCGGCGGACGACCAGCGCCGGGTCGGCCAGCGCCTCGACAAGGATCCTGTCGGCGCCCGTTTCGAGTTCGGCATCGCTCGGCCCACGGGCCATCACCATGAGGAGCTCGGCCCTGCCGGCCGGTCCACGATCCTCGAAGGCCTTCCGCAGCCTGGCCGCCGACTCCTCTCCCCGCGACAGGGCCAGCGGGATGCTCGTCATCGCGAGAGCCTCCCACTGCCGGGCCTCGAGCTTCCGCCCCGGCCCATCGGCACAGAGCACCTCGAC
>CANGIH010000145.1 GCA_947453875.1 Planctomycetaceae bacterium
CACGACGGTCACCTCATCCCGTGTCCCGGTCGTGACAGCGGGGCTCTTGCCACCATCGGCCGTCGACTCCTGCCCGGCTTCGTCGGGCAACTCCGGCGCTCCCGGGCGCTGGAGCGGATAGATCACGAGTGTCTCGGCGGCGAAATTCGCCGCGGGATACTTCCCCCGTGCCAGCGACACCGCCCGATCGGCGGCGTTGTCATCGAGCTTGTAGCGCTCGTGTAGACGGCGATGCTCCTCCGACTTCTCCGCGTTGCCGAGTTGGCCGTGGATCAACTGGAGATTGTAGTGGGCGGCGACATTCTCCGAATCGAGGAGGAGCGTCATCTCGAAGTGCCGGGCCGCCTCCTCGAGGACGCCCCTTCGCCCCTCGGCTGCATCGGCGCCACGAAACTGACTGGCTCTGTCGTACAGCGTCAGGCCGAGGAGGTTGCGCACCTCGTAGTCCTTGCTGAAGTCGAAGCCCCGTTTCCGCATCTCTTCGGTCCGGTCCTCGAGAACTTTGCGGAAGTTCGCCTCCGCCTCTTCGAGCCTTCCCTGTTGACGGTTGACGAGCCCGGAGAGCCAGGCCACCGTCCAGGGGGGAGGTGCCGGATCGGCGTGCGTCGCCGCCCGACCGAGCGCCAAGGCGGCCTCGTCGACCCGCCCCTCCTCGAAGTAGACCCGGCCGAGATTGACCGGGCCGTCGTAGCGACCGAGCTTCTCGACCTCGAGGAATGCTTCCTCCGCCTGGCGCAGTTCGGCCTTCCCCTTGATCAGCAGCCCGATGCCGTAATCGTTCCACCGTTCCCACGCAGGGATCTTCCGATCCACCGGAGGGGCGATCGTCGCCAGCATGCCGGAGACCGGGAAAGTGACCTCGTCTTCCGCCATCGTCACGATCGGCAGCTCATCGATGTACGGCTCCCCCTCTGTCCGGCCGCGCAGCGGAAAATCGCCGGGGCGGGCCTTGTCGGAGACATACCGCATGTACTCGGCATCGAACTTCCGGTAGCGGAGCTTGACGTTCACCGTCACAGGCTCGGTCACGTCCGGCGGCACCTCGAATCCGTAATGCACCGTCCAAGCCGCGCCTGGGGGGATCTGGTGGTTGTAGAGGGGGACGAAGATGTCCTGGGGGTTGCGACGGTTGATCCGGTTGCCGTCGCGGTCGAGCATGAAGATGTTGATGAAGTGGGAGTAGCGATCGACCTCATTCCCCTTCGTGGCATCGATGCCGCCGCTGCGGCCGATCACCCGTCCACCTGAGCTCACCGTGACATCGAGCCACACCTCGTTTGAATCGGCGGTGCCCTGCGTGAACAGGTGGCCCAATTTCAGGGTCCGGACCACCGTCTCGAGGAGGTACGGCTTCCCCGGCTCGAGCGTCGGCACCTCGGGCCGCAGCGGAGCGTGGAGCGGCCCGTCGATCCCGTTGCCATCCCGGATGCCGAAGATGTCGACACGGGTGATGTCCTGGAGAAACTTGGCGTGGGCCTCGACCATGTCGTCGCGATCCTTGAGCCAGGCGAGCCCCGTGTTCGCAGCCGGGAAGAGATGGTCATGCACGGTGAGCCGGCCGGTGTCGTCATAGAGACGGGCACCGAAGTCGGCCGAACTTTTCAGCGGCATGTGGCAGGAGGCGCAGCTCTCCTTCGCCTGGGCCGGATAGTAGAAGCTCCTCGCCCCGTGGCCCGAGACGCCCGAGAGAAGGAAGGGGTCGTAGTGGTTCTGGCCGCGGAGAAATTCCTTGTAGGCGTTCAGCTCCTTGGGGAGGTGCACCTTGTGGCAGGAGGAGCAGAATTCGGCGTCGCGGTGGAAGTCCTTGAGGAAGGTCTTCTTGTGCATCGCCGGCTTCGCCTTGACGAGTTGGTTGTTGACCCACTGAAGGAGCGTGTTGTCGCTCTTGGCGAAGGGATAGTGGATCGGCTCGTCGATCGTGTAGTCGGCGTTCCCCTTCGTGCTGTTGACGTGCGTGATCGCATGGCAGACGGTGCAGGTGATGCCGGCATGCGCGGTGGGATGGTGGACGTCGTCGTAGTCCTTGTCGTCAAAAGCACCGCTGTAGAAGGGCACTGGGTCGTGGCAGCCGGCGCACCATCGGGCGGCCTTCACGCTCCCGTCTCGCTCGAACGACACGAGCCTCGTCTCGCGGACGCTCGCCAGGTAGGCGGGATTGTTGAAGCTCGAGAAGTGGTGGCTGCTCCCCTCCCAGCCGGCGTGGACGTCGGCGTGACACTTCTTGCAGTAATCGTCCATCATCAACGTGTCGGCGGGGATGTAGTTGCCGGTGGCGGTGCGGGCCAGCGACGGCTCGAAATACTGTTTCCCCTCCTCCGGCCCCGTGGCATGCCAGTGCCGCGGATCCTGGGCGTGCAGAAACACCATCACGCCGATCGCGGCGGCCACCACGCCGGCGTAAGTCAGCCCCATCCGCCACTTGATCTTCGGCCCCACCAGGCGGTGGAGCCAGTAGAGCCATGCCGCCACCAGCGGCGCGGCGACGTGGGCCCAGTAGGTCGCCTGGGTGAGGGCCGGGGTCCTGGCGCCGGCATTGGTCGCCCTCAAGGCGAGGAGCAGGCCGCCCGAGATGAGGACCAGAAGCGACGCCGCAAAGAGCGCGTAGCCGACGCGCACCGCCCGGCGGTTCTTCCGGTTCTTCGTGTTGAGCATGTGGATCATGCCGAAGACGATGAACGGCGAGATGAACACGAAGCCGAGCACGAGGTGGACGAGGAACATCCACTGGTAGAGCCAGTTTTGGTAAGTCTCCCTCGTCGCCCATTCGAGGAACGTGATCGCCGCCAGATAGGCCGAGTTAGCGCCGATCACGGCAAGCAGGCCGAGGACGACGTTGAGGAGGATGCGGAGGCGCGGCCCCACGGCGGGGACATGCGGCTTCCTGGCCGGGCGGGGCGTGGGTGACGTGCTGTCTGGTGCCATGGCAAAGGATCCTCTCGGGGGCGGGCACGGGCAGGCGGGCGACACGGGCCGGAATCCCCTCCCCGGCGGCAGCCAACTGCCAGGCCGTAAAGGGAAGACGCCCACGGAATCCCGGCCCCAATCCCGTCCATCCCTCCTGGCGCAGAGCAGGAAGGAAGACAGAGATCTGGGGCAGGGCGCCGGATCGGCCAAGGCTGGTCACGCTCCCTCCAGGGAGATGGGGCGCTGTGGCGGGGCCGGCGACGTCAGGCCTGAAGAGAAGACCGTCTGGGAGGACGGGTCGGCACGGCATCGACCACCGTCACCGGCTTCCGATCCCCTCCCAACGAAATAGGCTGTTCGACATCCAACCGGAGAGGCTCGGCTTCCTCGCTGCGATCAGCCGGATCGTGACTCGGGAGATCGGAGGAGGATTCACGCGGCACTGCCGGAATCGACGGAATCCCGCGGCAGGCCGGCCCATCACAGCGGGGCATGGGAGGGGGAGACGCAGGTGGCGTCTGGGGGGCCACTGCCCGAGCCTCGCCGCTGGACGCCTGGGCATCGTACGCCTCGGCCGGGCGGTGGTGCGCCGCGAGCCAGTCGCCACAACTCGCCTCGGCCCCGCGACTCGCCAACACCATGGCGACAAACGCCACCAGAGCGCCGAAACGGCGACTCCGGCTGGTGGGGGTCATGAGGAGGGTGGCAAGGCGACCCATGGGACAAAACCAGCGGTTGATCCGAGGTCAACAAGGAACGCCGAACAGTGGGGGGGTAAACAATCGCCCCCAGGGGAGACGTTCGACCTTCCCCACCACAGAACTGTAGACCGCCCCCCGGGAAGCGTCAACGAACCGGGCAGCCCTCCGCGATCAAGTCCCGGCGGGGCCAAGCGGGGTCAATTTCCCCTCGCCGTCGGCCTCCCAGATCGCCTTCGCCTGGGGGTCGGCGATGAGGATTTTCCCGCCACGGAGGGAGAGGCCCACGGGCCCCTTGAGCGGGTCGCCGCTGATCCACTTCGTGGCGGTGCCATCGGCCGCCACCTTCCAGATCGCCCGGGCGTAGTTGTCGCTCACATAGGCGGTGCCATCCCCGGCCACGACCACATCGTGCGGGAACTCGAACAGGCGCTCCTTCACCACCGGTTCCACCGCGCCGTCAGCCCCGATCCGCACAAGCGGGCTCTCCCCCGAGGCCGCCACCACCCACAGCCTCCCGGAGCCATCGACACACAGCCCGCGTGGCGCCGCCAACTGGGCCACCTCTTTCGGATCGCCCCCCGCGGCCGGCACGCGCCACACCCGCTGCGTCTCGAGGTCGGACACGAACAGATCACCGGAGGGATCGAAGGCGATGTCGACCGGAATCCCGATCTTCCCCTGCGTGAGCGCGACCGGCTGGCCATCGACGAACTTGAACACGTCACGGGTCGCCGAGTCGGCGGCGTAGACGGTCCCATCGGCCGCGACCGCCACGGCACGAACGGCGTTGAGAGGGGTGCGGAAGGTCTTCTTGCCCTGAAAGAAGACCTCGGCCTTGCCGCCGGCGATCTTCAGCAGGCCAGGGAGCATCCGATCGGCCACGACGACCGCGTCGTCTCCCTCCGCCGCGACGGAAAGGGGATAGAGCAAGTCCTCGCCCCGCGTCTCTATGACGGTCACCGCCAGCGTGGCAAGCACCGCGCCGAGCCAACCCGTCAGCCCCGTCCGCCCCATTCCCGGCACACCGCTCATCGCTCGCTCCTCTGGATGTCACTCCCCCCGTCGCGCCCGGCCGCCCCGGGCTCCTCAAGCCTATCACCCCGGGCCGTCCGGCGGCGGATCGCCCGCCACGCCGAATCGTCCTGCTGGCGGGTCTGGTAGTCCCGCAACCAAGCCTCGCGCGCCTCAGTCGCCTCCGGATGGTCGTCATCGGCCGGCGGGTAGGAACGCATCCCCCGGAACGGCAGCGGCTCCACCGTCTGCCCCTCGGCGGTGGCGAGGTTGGCATCCTTGTCCCAGCCGACGCTGTGGAGGAGAAAGCTCCGCTTCCATCCTGCCGGCGGCCCCGGCGGCACCGGGAAGGCGAGGGTCATCTCATCCCCAGCCCCCATGATCACCAGCCGGTCGTCCCCCTCGGCAACAAGGGCCCGAACATCGCCGTAGCGGGTGAAGCGGCCACGCATCGGTGGCCAGCGGGGATCCTCGAGCGCCGGTCCGTAGACAAACCGCTCCGGACCGTCGCCATCCTCCTGTTCGATCCTCGACCGGCCGCGCCAATGGAGATCGGCCGACTCCGGATCGAGTTCCACCACGTCGACAGCGGCCGCCTCCTCACCCGAGACGAGGAAAGCTTCATCCCAGTGGATCTCCATCGTCGTGTCGATCCGCAACCGGGCTCTTGCCGGGTCGAGGAGCCCCGAAACATCGATGACGATCGACTTCGTCTTGCCTCCGGGAAAGCCGGTGAAGGGAATCGCCTCACGCCAGCCCTCCGCGTCATCAGGCACCGACAGCGACGGTGGTCTCGGCAGCGTTAGCGAAGGATCGTGCGACAGCCCGACGTTCTGACTGACCGTGGTGGGATAGGTCCAACCAGTGAGGACGAGCCTGGCCTTGCCTGCATCGGGGATCGATCCGAAGTCGAGGATCAGCGTATTGTCATCGACGAGGCCCTGCCGGCGTTTTCTTGCGTACGAGCGGGCGAACCGGCCGTCGGCACTCGCGACATCGGCGCGGAGATCCGCTCCGGAGGCATTCGTGGCCGACACCGGCCGGATCGGAGCGCGGACGGAGTGGAGCCCGAAGCTAGCGATATCGGGGGGACCGACCTTCTCGTTGGAGTAGATCTCGACGTCGGCGGGATGATCGACGACGACCAGCCGGATCTGATCGAAATACGCCGCCTCCCACAACTCCTCCGTCACCTGGATCCGATACCGGTCGTCGAGCGGCACCAGCGGCGAGTCGATCTTGAGGTATTCCCACGCGCGTGCCGGCATGAGCTTCCCTTCCGCCCGCTGCAGGCCCAGCGGCGCCGCCCAGAGGAGATCGGTCGAGAAGACGAACTCGCTGCCATTCCAGGTATAGAGGTAGGGGCAGGAGCCAAGGAGGATCTGTTCCTCGCAGATCAGGCTGTCGGCAGCCGGCTCGATCACGTTCTGCGGGACACCATTGATCCAGGCGACACGGACGACATCAGCCGCAGGAAGATTCCCGAGGCCGAAGTGGGTGGTGCGACGGCGGACGGGGCGTGGCTGGTAGCGGGCCCCCGCCTTGAGTTCGAGGAGGCTCCCGAGGCCGTGGGCGTTGACGCGCCCACTCGGCGACATCGCCGTCCCCTTGATCTGCTGCGCCTCAAGCGCCACATCGATCCAATGGTTCGTGTTGCCACCGACATTTTCCCGGACAGCAAACGCCCAGGGCTCGTCACCGACGTCGACCAGATCGAGATCGCCGTCGCCATCCAGATCGGCGGTATCGACGGCCACGAGGCGCCCTTGGTCGATCCGCATCTCCTGCCGCTTCTCGAAACCTCCGGAGGGGAGTCCGAGGTGCACATGTATCGTGCGCCCGGCGATCGACACCACGTCGAGCAGGCCATCGTTGTCCTGATCGAAGGCGTGGACGACCTCCGCGGCGACGTCGCTCACC
>CANGIH010000146.1 GCA_947453875.1 Planctomycetaceae bacterium
CGGCGGGCTGATCGGCATGGCACCCTCGCAGGAGCGGAGGCGGATCGGTACGCTTCTTTCGCCTCGCCCGCCGCCACCTCCCTTGCCGCCCACCGACTGGACACCCCGCTGATGCGATGGTTCTGGATCGACCGCTTCACCGAGTTTGTCCGCCATGAACGGGCCACGGCGGTCAAGGCTGTGACCCTCGCCGAGGAGCATCTTCACGACCATTTTCCCGGCACACCGCTCGTGCCGGCGACCCTCATCCTCGAGGGGATGGCGCAGGCCGGAGGGATCCTGGTCGCCGACCATCTCGACTTCAAGAAGCAGGTGGTGCTCGCCAAGGTCGGTGCCGCCGATTTCCACTTCGAGGCGATTCCGGGCGATGTCATCCGCTTCCAGGTCAGGATCGTCGAACTTTTGCCCGCCGGGTCGCTCGTCCAGGTTACGAGCTTCGTCGGCGATCGGATCCAGGGGGAGGCCGATCTCTACTTCGGTCATCTCGAGGCGGGGACGACGATCCCCAAGCTGTTCAAGAATGAAGAGATGATGACCTGGCTCGACAACCTGCGGATCTTCGACGTCGCCACGAATCCCGACGGCTCGAAGGCGCCGCGGCGGGGATGACGGAGCGCCGTCATCGCTCCCCGGTGAGCCACTGTTCGAGCGCCGACAGCGGGACGTCGATCCAGTCGGGGCGGTTGGCCATCTCGTAGGCCAACTCGTAGACCGCCTTGTCGAGCATGAACGCATCGAGTAATCGCTGCGACTCGCTGGGATCGGCAGGCCACCAGAAAGCCCCCTGGGCCGACTCGCGGTAGGCGGTGAGGAAGGCTTCGATCAGCGGCCCGGCATCCGCGCGGGGGCGATCCACGGCCGCACCTCCATCCGCTCCCCCGCCCCCCGCGGCGACGCGGGACAAATAGTCGAACGACCGGCACATCCCCGCCACATCCTTGCAGACGCTTCCTGGTGACCGTCGCTCGGCGAGGGATCGCCCCGGTTCCCCCTCGAAGTCGATCGGCAGCAGGCGCGTGCCCGCCGTGTCGATGAGCACCTGCCCGAGGTGGTAGTCGCCATGGAGCCGGATGTCGGCCGCCGACGTGCCGGCAAACGCCACCGTCTCGATCGCCGCGACGATCCTCCCACTCGAGCGTCCTATCGCTTCCAGGCGGGCTCGTTCGCGCAGGCCCGGTGCGGCGTCGACCGCGTGCGCGAGCCTGTCGCGGGCGTGGGAGGCGAGGCTCTTGGCGAGCGCACCCCGGGTTGCCGCCGTGGCCGGACGAGGGGCAAAATCGGGGAGGTCGGGGCGGGACGCGAGCGCCGCGTGCATCCTGGCCGTCACCTGGCCGAGGCTGCACGCGATCCTGCGCAGTGTGTCGCGGTGGGGCCCATCGAGGCCCCCCTCTGCGACGAGCGCCAGGCAATGCTCCCAGAGGCTTCGGCACCCCGGCTCGAAGGAGTGGATCGTGGCGATGGCGACCCGGTCGGCAGGCGAGGCCGCATCGGCCGGCCGGTATTCCACCCATCCGAGACACCGCGGCGTCTCATGCCAGTCGGCATCCTCGGCGAAAAAGCGGCCACATTCGACCTCGGGATTGACGCCCGGCCGACAGCGGCGAAGGAGCTTGAGCGCGACCGACTTTCCGCGGCCATCAGCGGCCAAGGTGTCGACGCGCAGCGAGGTGTTGGAGGCATCGGCCCCCAACGGGGCCACCGTCACCTTCCCCCAGTCGGTGCCCCCCGGCCCGTACGGCCGGCTCCTGCCGCCGATCGGACGGCCCACGAAACACCCCCGGTCGCCGTGGGTTTCGCCCCCCGCAAGCGCCAGGCGGACGTGCGATCCTGCACACGCCGGTGTCGCCGCGCAGTCGAGGCCAGTGGCCAGATCGAGAGGCCCGACCGAGCGGATCGTCCCGGCGTCGCCGACGCCCTCGCCCGCCGGCGTGTCGGCAAGCGCGAGCCCGTGCCGGCCATCGGCGAGCATCGCCAGATCATGAATCGAGACCTGAGGCGTGGCCCCGTCCTTGCCGGCAAACCAGCGTGCGCTGCCGATCCAGGCGGCCACCTTCCCGGCCAACTCCGCAGACCTCGCGCCGCTCATGCCGGCATCTCCGCACGAGCATGGGGGACCAGCCGCCGCACGAGCACCGGCCTGTCGGCGGTGAGGGTGAGACGCACCGGTTGGCCAGCCGGCCATTCCTCGCTCCCCTCCGCGAGGAGATCGTGCGCGGTGATCGGATGGCCGGGAGTGAGGCCAAGTTTTTCGTGGTCGAGGCGCAGCAGCCCCGAGCGGGGGGTGTTCGGGTCGAGGTTCACCACCACGAGGATGCGGCTGCCGCTGTCGGCGTCATGGCGGACCCAGGCGAGGAGGAAATCGTCATCGATCGGCTGGACGATCGGTGGCCGGTTGCGGGACAGCGCCGGCTCTTCGCGGCGGATCGCATTGAGGCGGGCGATGAAGGGGGCGAGGCTGTCGGCCCTGTCGAGGTCACGGTGGCGGATCTCGTACTTCTCCGAATCGAGATACTCCTCGCTCCCGGGCTTGAGCGGTGTGGCTTCGAGGAGTTCCATCGCCGGGCCATAGATTCCCCAGGTGCCGACGGAGAGGGCTGCAAGCGCCAGACGGACCTCAAACATTCCCCGCCCCCCCTCCTGGAGCGTGGCATGGAGGATGTCGGGGGTGTTGGGCCAGAAGGCGGGGCGGAAGAAATCGGCGAGCGGGGGTGTCGTCACCTCCTCGAGATACCGGCCCGTCTCCTCCTTCTCCGTCCGCCAGGTGAAGTAGGTGTACGAGCAGGTGAAGCCGAGCTTCGCCAGGCGGAACATCGTCTTCGGTCGGGTGAAGGCCTCGGAAAGGAAGAGGACATCGGGATGGTCGGAATGGACCTCGGCGATGAGCCATTCCCAGAAGGCGAAGGGCTTGGTGTGGGGATTGTCGACACGGAAGATCCGCACCCCCTCCCCCACCCAGAATAGGACGACGTCGAGGAGCGCCTGCCAGAGCGCCTCCCACGCCGGGCAGGCAAAATCGAACGGGACGATGTCCTGGTATTTCTTCGGCGGGTTTTCGGCGTAGCGGATCGTGCCGTCGGGGCGATGGCGGAACCACTCCGGATGCTCCGTCACCCAGGGGTGATCGGGGGCGCACTGGATTGCCAGATCGAGGGCCAATTCGAGACCCAGGTCGGCAGCCCGGTGGCGGAGGCGGGCGAAGTCGGCGAAGTCGCCAAGCGCCGGATGGATCGCCGTGTGCCCCCCTTCCGCGGCGCCGATGGCCCACGGACTGCCGACATCCCCCGTCGCCGCGGTGACGGCGTTGTTGCGCCCTTTGCGGTGGGCTCGGCCGATCGGGTGGATGGGGGTGAGATAGAGGACGTCGAAACCCATCCGCTGGACGTACTCGAGCCGCCCGGCAAGGTCGGCGAAGGTTCCATGCCGCCCCGTTTCACCGGACCACGATCGGGGAAACACCTCATACCAACTGCCGATCGCAGCCCGGCGCCGGTCGACCCAGACCGGCCGCGGTGCGTCCAATCGGGCCCCCGCATTCCCCTGCCGCTCCGCCTCGGCCACCAGGTCGACAAGTCTCGGATCGGCCGCGGTGGAAGCCCAGTCTGCGGCATCGAACACGGTGAGGAGTGAGGCGAGGAGCTTCCGACGCTCGGGGGGCAGACGCGCGGCGGCGGCGGCGACGAGCTCGCGGCCCACGGCGCGTTCGGCAGTGACCGGCTCATCACCGGCGATCCGGCGGGCCAAGTCGCGGAGCCAGGTGGCATAGTCATCGATCCTGGCGACGACGTCGTAGGACCAGGGGCCGATTCGATCGAGCGCCACCATGCCCTGCCAACGGTCGTTGCCGACATGCGTCATCGGCACCTCGGTCCAACAGCCAGTGTCTTGGTGGCGGACGCGCAACCGGCAGTCGAGCTCCTCATGGCCGTCGCAGAGAATGTCGGCCGCGACGACGAGCTCCTCCCCCACTACCCGCTTGGCGGCGAACCGGCCGCCATCCACCTCCGGCGCCACCCTGTCGATGACGACTCGCGGAGGTGGCCCGCCCGATCCGCTCATGATTCCGGATGCCAGCGAGCGGATGGGGGCGTGCACGGTATCGGCTCCGATAGGTGGGGACTTCGCCCGGGGCCGAGGCAGTGTAGAAAATGGCCGCCGCGGACGGCGATTCCCCCCTCTCGAGCCAGACCAGCTCCCGGGGCTCCCCCACGGCACGCTCCCTGACTCCTCCCCGGGGCTCTCTCCATGACCGACCGCGAGCTTCAAGTCCCGATGGCTGGCCGGACACGCACGGCCCAGGTCTGCGTGCCCGACGGGCCGCCACCTGCGCAGGGGTGGCCGGTGGTCCTCGCCTTCCATGGCGGACGCAGCCACCCGGAGGCGATGCGCCGGTTTTCCGGACTCGACGACTTCGCCGCCGCCGACGCGGCGCTGGTCGTCTATCCGGCCGGCACCGGTGCGAAAGGGAGCATGCTCACCTGGAACGGGGGGAACTGTTGCGGCGAAGCCGTCGAAACCGCCAGCGACGACGTCGCCTTCGTGGGGGAGCTCCTCGAGCGGCTCGCCGCCGAACTGCCTGTCGACCGGCGGCGGATCCATGCCACCGGGATGTCCAATGGCGCGATGATGGCCTACCGCGTGGGGGCTGAGTTGGCCGGGCGGATCGCGTCGATCGCTCCGGTGGCCGGGCCCCTGGCTCTTCCCTCGATCGCCCCCTGCCGCCCGGTGCCCGTCCTCCACTTCCACGGATTGCTCGATCAGTTCACCCCCTTCGGGGGGGGCGTTGGCCGCCGGAGCGTGACGGGCACCTGCCATCGCGCCATCATCGACGGCCTCATGGATTGGGTGCGGGCCAACCGGCTCGCTCCCGACCCTGTCCGCACCGGCATCCACTCGAGTGAAGCCGGGATCGCCATCGAACGGCTCGCGTGGGGGCTGCCCCACGAGGCGGAAGTGGTGCTCTATTCCATCGACGGGGCCGGGCACACCTGGCCGGGCCGCGTGCCCGATTCGTTCTACCTCGGCACCTCGGCGGTCTCGTTTCCAGCCAATCCGCTGATCCTCGATTTCTTCCGCCGTCATCCCCTCGAGAACTGACGCGGGGCTGGTCGGCCAAGTCATTCGTCGAGCCGGTAGATCGCCGTGTCGGTGCGGAAGAAGATCGCCCCATCGGCCGTGGCCAGCGACGCCAGAGTCCGGCCGGGGAGCTCGTTGGTGGCCAGCTCCCGGTATTCCTTGCCGGCGGCGATCACCTTCGTGACGCCATTCTCGTCGGTGATGTAGATCCGCCCCTCGGCGAAGAGGGGCGAGGCGGTGCAGTCGCCGCCGAGCCGCTCCTGCCAGTGGACGGTGCCGGTGCGGGCGTCGAGGCAGGAGATCACCCCGTTGTCGCTGACCATGTAGAGTTCGTCGCCGACCACCAGCGGAGAGGCGTTTCGCGGCACCGCCTTGGTCGCCTTCCAGGCCACCCGGTCCTCGCCGACGTCCCCCCTGCCGTCGAGCGGCAGGGCATAGAAGACGGGCGTGTCGTAGCCGGAGCTGACGAACGCGAGGCCGAAGCCGGTGACCGGTCGGGGGACGTTTGAATAGCCCCCCGGATAGCGAAACCGCCATCGTTCCTCGCCGCTGGCAGGCTCATAGGCGATGACGAACTCGCCGCCGCAACTGACGACGATCGGCTTCCCCTCCACGTCGGCCAGCGTCGGGGTGGAGTAGGCCATCCGCCCCTCCCCACGCGGCCGTCGCCACACTTCCCTGCCGGTCGCCTTGGCGAGGCCGACGACAAACTGCACGTCGGTGCCGTCGCAGGCGATCACCAGGAGGTCGCCGGCGATCACCGGCGAGCCGGCGGGGCCGTGACGGTGGTTGTAGTCGAGCTTCGTCGTCCAGAGCACCTCCCCGTCGCTCGACAGGCAGGCGGTGCCATGGCTGCCGAAGTGGAGATAGATCCGCTCCCCCTCGATCACCGGCGTGGGGGAGGCATGGCTGTTTTTGGAGTGGACGCTCCCCGGTTCGGCCGGCGTGAAGACCTCGATCGACTTCTCGACCGCACCACTCTTGGCATCGATTCGGAGGGCCCGCAGCGAGCGGCCATCATCGACGCCGGTCGTCAGCCACACCTTCCCGCCCGCGACAGCCGGTGACGACCAGCCGAGGCCGGGGATGTCGGTTTTCCAGACGACGTTCTTCTCGGCGGTCCAGGTGAGCGGCAGGCCCTGTTCCGTCGAATGCCCCTGCTGGCCGGGCCCGCGGAACTCAGGCCAGTCGCCCCCCTGCGCGGCGCCGAGGTGGGTGAGGAGGAGGAGGGCGACGAGGATCTGGCGGGATGACATGGGGACGAAGTCTCCGGGGGATTGGGAGGGGGCAGGATACCTGAGGTGGCGGCAGCCGACGCGTCGACAACCACGTCTTCGTGGCCTATCCTTCCGCTTTAGGGGGTGTGGCGCCTCCCGAAAGGCTCGCTCTGCAACGCGCGAGAGCGTGCTCTCCCGCAGTCGCTCCCCTCTCATCCCCTCCCCTTCCCTCCCATCCCC
>CANGIH010000147.1 GCA_947453875.1 Planctomycetaceae bacterium
AGGTCGACCGCTATGACACCGTCAACGACGACCATCAGGTCACCGAGCATTTCCATGAGTTTGCGATGGGACTGGAAAGCGACGAGAGCGGAAATCTTTACTACGCCAAGAGTGCCCGGCACGCGCTGCCGGCGGTCGTGCCCCACCACGGCACGCTGCTGCGTGTCTCACCCGACGGCCGGAGGACAGAGATCGTGGCCCAGGGATTCAGGGCAGCCAATGGAGTCTGCGTGGAACCGGGCGGAACATTCTGGGTGACCGATCAGGAGGGGCACTGGAATCCGAAGAACCGGATCAATCACGTCCGGCCCGGCGGCTTCTACGGCAACATGTTCGGCTACCACGACGTCACCGACTCCACCGACGAGGCGATGGAACCGCCGGCCATCTGGATCACCAACGCCTTCGACCGTTCACCGGCGGAATTGCTCCGTGTGCCGGGGAATACCTGGCCCCCCCTTCAAAGCGCCCTCCTCGAACTTTCCTACGGAGAGGGAAGGATCCATCTGGTGCTCACCGAACCGGTGGCCGATCCGCGCGATGGCTCCAAGTCAGTGCTTCAGGGGGGAATGCTCGCCCTGCCGATCCCTGATCTGCCGACTGGGGTGATGCGTGGCCGGTTCAATCCGGGGGATGGTCAGCTGTACGCCTGCGGCCTGTTCGCCTGGGCAGGGAATCGCACGGAGCCGGGCGGGCTCTTCCGGATCCGCCGCACGGACCAACCGCTCGTGGTGCCGACCAAGCTCCATGCGGAAGCTGGAAAGCTCGTTCTGACGTTCCCGCAGCGGCTTGATGCGGAAACAGCGACCGATACCGGCAATTTCCATGTGCGGACCTGGACGATCCACCGATCGGCCGACTACGGCTCCCCGCATCTCGACGAGCGCGACCGCGAGGTCACCGCGGTAACGCTCTCCGCCGACGGAACATCCGTCGTGCTCGACGTCGAGGGATTCGGGTCGACGCGTTGCTACAGCGTGGCGTGGGATGTCGACGCCGCCGACGGCACGGCCGTGAAAGGCGTGATCAATGGGACGGTGCAGTGAACGATCGCCTCAGCAATGCACCGGGCCAGCCCAGCCCGTTCACGCCCCAGCACAGGCTCTGGCATCGGCGAGAAAACCGTCGACATCAGCGTCGCTCGTTGCCCACGAACACATGAACCGGCAGCCGCCGGCACCGATGAAGTCGTAGAACTTCCATCCCTTCGCCCGCAGGCTCGCAGCGAGCGTCGGAGCGACTTTGGCGAACACCGCATTGGCTTCACGCTTCCCCAAGATCTCGACTCCAGGGATGCCCGCCAAGCCAGCCTCGAGCCGGGCCGCGGCCGTATTGGCCCGCGCGGCGTTGGTCAGCCAGACGCCATGCTCGAGGAGCCCCACCCACGGCGCGGCGAGATACCGCATCTTCGAGGCGAGCTGGCCGGCCTGCTTGCACCGCCAGGCAAACTCGTCGGCGAGATCGCGGTCGAAAAACACGATCGCCTCTCCCATCCCCATGCCGTTCTTGGTGCCACCGAAACAGAGGACGTCCACGCCGACCTCCCAGGTGATCGAACGCGGCGGCACGCCGAGCGCGGCCACCGCATTGGCGAAGCGGGCCCCGTCCATGTGGAGCCGCAGGCCGTGACGCGAGCAGGCGTCGCGCACGGCCGCGAGTTCGGCCACCGTGTAGACCGTGGAGAGTTCGGTCGCCTGCGTCACGCTCACGACCCTCGGCTTGGGGAAATGGATGTCGCGGCGGCGTTCGACGGCGCGATGGATCGCGTCGGGTCCGAGCTTGCCCCGTTCCCCCTGGAGGAGTAGGAGTTTCGTGCCGTTGGAAAAGAACTCGGGCGCCCCGCACTCGTCGGTCTCGACGTGCGAAATCTCGTGGCAAAGGATCGAGTGGTACGACTGGCACATCGCCGCCAGCGCCAGCGAATTGGCAGCCGTGCCGTTGAAGCTGAAAAAGATCTCGGCGTCGTGCTCGAAGACTTCCCGGATCAACTCGCAGGCCCGCGCCGTCCACTTGTCGTCGCCGTAGCTCGGCACCGTGCCGGCATTCGCCTGCTCGAGTGCCGCCCAGGCGTCGGGGCAGTAGCCGGCGGTGTTGTCGCTGGCGAATTGGCAGCTGGGCTGGACGATGTCGCTTGTGTGGGACATGGATGATGGCTTCCAGGGCATCGTGTCGACCGCGCCATTCTGGCATCGGTGTGGATAGTCCTACCAGTCGGCGCAAGGCCGCGCAAACGTGCACTCCAGGCCCGGCTCTCCAGCAGCGTCGCCCCGGCCCGTCCCGCCGGGTTGGCCACCCCGCCCCCGGGTGGGTACGCTCCGGGGGCGATCTGCCGAGGCGTGCGCGTCCTCGGCCGCCCTCCAACCGTTCACCCCGCGGAGACTCGCCATGGCGATACAGGTGTCGTGTGAATGCGGCCGGACACTCAGCCTCAAGAACGAGTTGGCGGGGGAACGGATCCGCTGCCCCGACTGCGGCGGCACGATCAGCGTGCCCGGGATCTCGTCGCAGGCCGACGCCCTCTTCGACCGCGATCGCTTTCTGCTCCGGCAGCGTGTGATGACGATCTCCCAGGTCTACGACGTCCGCGACGATCATGACCGATCGATCCTCTACGTGAAGCGGCCGACGGCTCTGTGGTGGGGGATCCTCGGCATTCTCGCCGGATTGGTGGTCTTTTTCATCATCTTCCTCGGCGGCCTCGCGATCCTGCAGATGCTGGCAATCGACGGCGGAGGCCCACAGGTCGATCGGCCACTTGTCGGTGCGCTGGTCATCGGCCTCACGCTCCTCTCCATGCTCGCCACGATCGCCACGGTCGTCGCGATCATCCCGCGGCGTCACGTCTTCTTCTACCGCGATCCGGGGCAGAAGGAATCGGTCCTCGAGATCCACCAGGAGAGCAAACTGATGCCGTTCCGCCCCCGCTACACACTCGTCTGCCCGCAGCAGGGACCGATCGCGAAATTCTCCAAGAACATCTTCTACAGCCTGTTCCGCAAACGCTGGTGGTGCCACGACCTCGAGGGCAACGCCATCTGCACCGCGTACGAGGACTCGATCATCCTCTCGCTCCTGCGCCGTCTGATCGGCCCCGCCTTCGGCCTGCTCCGCACGAATTACGTGATCGTCCGCGGATCCGCCGCCGACGGCGATCGCCTCGGCGAATTCAACCGCAAGCTGACCCTGTTCGATCGATATGTCCTCGATCTGTCGGCCGATCCGCTGCGGTCGCTCGATCGCCGCGTCGCCCTGGCGATGGGGGTGCTGCTCGATACGGGAGACGGCCGATGACGCTCCCCGACGAAGCGCACTCAACTGCGTCTTCGGAGCCTGTTGCGGTGCGTGACTTCACCCCCGAGATGCTCGCCGACGATCCGCACGACACGCGGATCGATTTCGAACGCGGCATGTCCTATGCAGCCCCCGCCACCCTCACGATCGTCGCCCTGTGCAGCGCGATCTTCGGCTGGGAGATCGCCACCGGGGCACTCGAGAGCGAGGACGCGATCGTCGAAGCCGGGGCTCTGGTCACCGACCGGCTCGTTCGCGGAGAGGCCTGGCGCCTGGTGAGTTCGATGTTTCTTCACGGCAGCGTCGAACACCTGCTGGGGAACATGGTGGCGCTCTACATCCTCGGCCTGGCGTGCGAGCATGCCTTCGGATCGGCGACGATGCTCGCGATCTACGCGATCGCCGGCATCGTCGGGGGCCTCGCCTCAGCGGCGGTCGTCGCGATGCCGACGGTGGGCGCCTCAGGGGCGATCTTCGGGCTGATGGGGTGCGCCGTGGCCATGCTCGCGCGTCGCCGGCGGGAGCTCCATGTCCGTGACTCGAGGATCGGGCTCGTGCTGGCGGTCTGGGCCCTCTGGCAGCTGGCTTTGGGGCTCGTCAGCCCGATGGTGGCCAACATGGCGCACATCGGCGGCCTCCTGGCTGGGGCGGTGCTCGGTTGGGTCATCGTGCCCCGGCTGCTGGCGACGGGACACCCGAACGATCAGCCGAGAACGTCGGCCAGCACTTCTTCCGACACGTAGATCGGCAGGTTGGGGTCGCAGGTGACGGCGACCGCGATCGCGTCGGAGGGGCGGGAATCGATCTCGATCACCTCGCCATCCTTGAGGACGCGAATGACGGCATAGTAGGTGTGTTCCTTCAAATCCGAGATGACGACATCCTGCAACTCCCCCCCGAGGGAGTCGACCGCCGCGACGACCAGATCGTGCGTCAGCGGCCGCGGGGAGGGATGGTGCTTCACGCGGCGGTCGATGCTCGTGGCCTCGAAGAGCCCGATGAGGATCGGGAAGGTGCGGTCCCCCTCGACCTCCTTGAGGTACACCACCTGCTGATCGTTGATCTCGCTGATGATGATGCGGGAGAGTTCCATCTGGACGCTCATGGCGATCCTCCGACTACGACTGTCACCTTCCCACGGCTGCGCCGAACGGTGACATCCACCGTCGTCCAGCCGCCGTCCGCCCGCCCGCGAACTCTCTTGGAGTCTACTCAAAGCGAACCCCCGGGGCACGCGCCCTCGAGGCGGGCCGCCGAAGACTCCGTCAGGCCCCCTTCCGGGCGGAGAGTTCGGCGAGCGTGGCGATCCCCTTGACGAGCCGATCCTCCATCTCGGCAAGCTGCTCCCGCTCCTTCGCGACGACGCTCACCGGGGCCCGGGCGGCGAATTTCTCGTCGGCGAGCTTTCCCTTCTTGGCCGCAATCAGACCGACGAGCTTGTCGTTTTCCTTCGAGAGCCTTGCGATCTCCGCCCCGACGTCGATCAGCTCGGCGAGGTCGACGAACAGTTCGCAACCCGCCACGGATGCGGTCGCCGCTCCCGCCGCCCCGACGGCGTCGGGGCCGATGGCAACCAGGTCGGCCGCCCCCATCGATTCGATCGCCCCACGCATCGGCGCGAGTAGCTCGGCGGTGGCCAGAGGCGCCCGGATCGCCACCTTGAGCCGTGTCTTCGGCGGCACATTCTGCCGGGAGCGCACTTCCCGGATGGCGCCGATGACACCGAGAAAGCCACCGAACTGCTCCTCGGTGCGCCGGTCGACCCATGAGGGCGGCGGCTCCGGCCAACAGGCCGCCATGATCGACGCCGCAGGCGAGCCCCCGCCGTCCCAGGGGAGGCGACGATTCGGAGCCACCTCGCGGAGGTGCTGCCAGATCTCTTCGGTGACAAAAGGCATGATCGGATGGAGCAGCCGGAGGATCGTGTCGAGCGCCCCCAGGAGCATCCCGCGGGCACGGTCGCGGGTGGCGG
Source organism: Planctomycetaceae bacterium (assembly GCA_947453875.1). Taxonomy (GTDB): domain Bacteria; phylum Planctomycetota; class Planctomycetia; order Pirellulales; family UBA1268; genus QWOP01. Next base: position 5,264 of record CANGIH010000147.1, read on the forward strand.
GATCAGCGAGCCGCGACTTGCACAACTCCAGATAGGCGCTGCAGAACTCATCCCAGGCGAAGGCATAGAGTGTCCTGGCGGCATCGGCGAAGCGGTACTCGTCGGTGCAGCGATTCACCTCGGCGGTGACACTTGCCAGCCGACTGGCAAGCCAACGGTCCTCGAGCGCGTCAAAAGCGCCATCCGCGCCCACCAGTTCCCCCGCCTGGAACCCCTCGAGGTTCATCAGCACGAAGCGGGTGGCGTTCCAGAGCTTGTTGGAGAAGTTGCGCCCCGCCTCAAAGCGTTCCGAGAGCGCCGGGCCACGTGGCAGGGCGAGATCGGCCTCGGTCTGGGCCCACTGCGTCTTGAAGGGCTGCTTGCACTTCGGGCATTCGATCCGCGGCTGGATCCGGTTCTGCACCGTCTGCTCGATCCGCGCCTCGCAGGCAGGGCACTGGAACTCCACCGGCATCCGCACATCCTGCGTCTCGGTGGCGAGCGTCGTCATCCCGAAGCGGAGAGCATCGGCGCCGAGGGCTTCGATGACGTCGAGCGGGTCGACGCCGTTCCCCTTGCTCTTGCTCATCGTCTCGCCGTAGCGGTCGAGGATCTTGGGATGGATGTAGACCTCGCTGAAGGGGAGCTCACCGGTGTCGAACACCCCCATGATCACCATCCGCGCCACCCACAGCGTGATGATGTCGCGGCTGGTGAGGAGGGCCGAGCCGGGATAGAAGGTGGCAAGCTCGGATGTCTGCTCCGGCCATCCGAGCGTCGAATGGGGCCAGAGCGCCGAGGAGAACCAGGTGTCGAGGACGTCGGGATCCTGGACGAGCGGTTGGCCATCGACCGTGTCGACGCCGAGCCCTTCGTCAGACGTGCAGACGAACCAGCCGCCGCGGCCGTCGCCGTCGGGGGCCGTCCCGTCGGGCTGCCAGGCGACGGTCGTCCGCCCGGCAAACGCCGCGGCAAGCGCCGATTCGCGGACGCCGCTGACGTGCCAGATCGGGATCCGGTGGCCCCACCACAGCTGCCGGCTCACCGGCCAGTCGCGCTTCTCAGAGAGCCAATCGAGATAGCTCTTCGCGTAGCGCTCGGGAACGATCTTCAGCTTCCCGCTCCGGACCGCCTCGAGCGCGGGCTCGGCCAGCTCGTCCATGCGGATGAACCACTGATCGGCGAGGTAGGGCTCGATCGGCGTCTTCGAGCGGTCGGAATGGGCCAGCTCGATGAGCCGATCCTCGACCAG
>CANGIH010000148.1 GCA_947453875.1 Planctomycetaceae bacterium
AGTTCTCATGGACACCATCCTCGATGGCGGCGATGCCACCGCAACGGGTATGTCCGCAAACGATGATGTCCTCGATCTTGAGGTGGACGACGCCGTATTCAAGGATCGCCGAGATGTTGACGTCGTTAAAGGCGACGATGTTGGCCACGTTGCGGTGGACGAACATCGTCCCGGGCTTGGAGTCGGTCATCTGGTGCTCGCTGACCCGCGAATCGGAGCAGCCGATCCACAGCACCTTGGGACGCTGCTGGGCCGCGAGCGCCTGGTAGTAGGCGGCGTTCGGCGAGAACTCGTTGGTGACGAACTTGGCGTTGCCGGAAAGCAGCTGATCGATCATCGGGCGAAGCCTCACGAACGGGTCGGTGTAGGCAGCGGGCCGCACAGGCCAGCCAGGGCCCAAAACCTACCATGCGCGCTCGGGGGGGAAAAAGCCTTTCCGCGACCTTTTTCCCGGCAGGACGATCGGCAGCAGCAACGCAGGCATCGGTCGCTGCCCGCAAGTCGCCGCGACACCTTCTCGGCAGCCTGCGCACAGCCACGGACCATTTCGCCGCCTGCCAGCCCCGATCAGGCCGCAGGGCGCCGCGTCTGGCCGGCATCCGGCCCCTGGTCGGAATCCTTCCGTGGGGCGGCGGGGGGGAGTGAGTCTGTCCCGCCATTGAGCGTGTCGGAGGGGGCGATCGGCGTCGATCCATCCGGCCCCGCCTGCGGGCCCTTCTCGATCGCCCTCTCGTAGGCATCGCGATAGAAGTCGGCGTGGCTGAGCATGAGCGAATCGATCCCCGGGATCCCCAGCGACGACAGCGGGATGAACCCAGGGGGCGGCGCCGCGGCGGCATCGCGGGGCTTGTCGGAGGCGCGGCGGGCTGCCGGCTTCCGCGGACGGGAAGGCCGGGCTGAGGGGGACCGCGACTCGTCCTTCGGCCGCAGTGGTGGCAGCCACCACACGACCCCGTTTTGCATGACGATGCGATTGACGCCCATCGTGAGCCCCCTCCCCGACATCCATGACCACACTCACGATTGATATCGATCCGGCCCCGGCCAAACCCGCGACGGCCCTTCCGCGAACGGGCGCAGACGGCACAACCGCCCCGGTCCCCGCCCGCTCACGGGTGGTTTTCCCGTCAATATTCCCCGTTGCCGCCGCCCCGCTCCTCCGACTACTCTCCCGCCCCCTCCGGACGCGCCGGAGGCGCTCAACACCGACCTTCGGGCCTGGCAGGGTTCTGCCGGGCAGACAAAGGAGTTTTTCCATGGCTTCCGGATTGACCATGGGTTCCGGGCTGACGGATCGTCCCGCCGCCGGCCCCCACCACGGCCCCCAGGGCGCACCCCATCACGGAGTCGGCTCGGCCCCGGCCTGGTGTGCCGTGCCGCGGTGCACGCTGCGCTTCGAGAAATGTGCCGACGGCTTCAAGATCCACTGTGAATGCCCCGATCAGGCGGCCTGCGGAACGCTCCAGAACCTCTGCCGCAGCCTCGCCGAGGGGATGTGCAGCTGCACCTGCACGAAGAACGGCATCTGCGTGGCCCAGTGCAACCTCTGCTTCTGCAGCTGCACCTTCGAGCCGACCGCCAAGGGGGTCTGCATCACCTGCCGCTCCGGCGACAAGGACTGCTGCAAGCTGACCCAGGGCTGCTGTGAGTGCCTCGCCTCCTGCTGCCAGGCGGGCTGCGCCTGCACGGTCTGCTTCGGCGGCGTGCCGGTCTGCTGCGGCACCTGCTGCTGAAATGGCCCTTGACCAACGTCCCGGGGGCCTCGGACCACCCCGAACCGCCAGCACGGCTGTTCAATTGGGTAGTCTGCGGCAGCCGGGACCCTTTTTCTCGCGAAAACCCGCCTGGAAACGATGTTTTCAGGCGGGTTTTTTCATTTCAACCAAACATACAGGGTGATGTTGACGATCTTGGTAATGGACATAACAATCGGGTCGCTTGGTGTCTCGAACCTGTTCCTGACATCCCATTTTCAAGACAAACCCCAGACAAACCCCAGACCAACGTAGACCCGCCATGGATCGCCCGCTCGGCCATTCTCCCACTCCCACGCCTCCCTTGTTCGCCACCGCCGCGTCCCGCAGGTCGGCGTCCCGCCCCCGGCCGACCCGACGCCTGGCCACGGTGGTTGTCGCCACCCTCCTGCTGTCGGGATTCGTCGGCTGCTCCGCGGCCAGGAAGGAGGGAGGAGGCGAGGGTAAGCCCGCATCGATCGAACTCCTCAACGTCTCCTACGATCCGACCCGCGAACTCTACCGGAGCATCAATCAGGCGTTCGCCGACGACTACCAGAAGAAGCACGGCGCGGCCGTTTCGATCAAGCAATCGCATGCCGCCTCGGGGAGCCAATCCCGGGCCGTGATCGACGGACTCGAGGCCGACGTCGTCACCCTCGCCACCTGGCCCGACGTGGAGGCGATCGCCAAGGCGGGATTGGTCAAGCCCGACTGGCAGGCCCGCTTCGACAACAAATCGGTCCCCTACCACTCGGTCGTCGTGTTTGTCGTCCGCAAGGGGAATCCGAAGGGGATCTCCGACTGGCCGGACCTCGATCGCGACGGCATCGAGATCATCACCCCCAATCCGAAGACCTCGGGCAACGGCAAGTACAGCTTTCTCGCCGCCTGGGGCTCGGTGCTCGCGGCCGGTGGCTCTCCCGATGACGCCCGCGGCTTCGTCGAGCGGCTCTACCGGCGCACGCCGGTGCTCGACACCGGCGCCCGCGCCGCCACCGCCACCTTCTCGCAGAAGGGAATCGGCGACGTCCATCTGACGTTCGAGAACGAAGCCCATCTCGAAGTGGAGGAATCGAAAGGGGAACTCGAGATCGTCTACCCGACCCGTTCGATCCGCGTCGACCCGCCAGTGGCGGTCGTCGACACGACCGTCGACCGCAAGGCGACGCGGCATGCCGCCGAGGCCTACCTTGGATTTCTCTACTCGCCAGAGGGGCAGTCGATCGTCGCCAAACACCACTACCGTCCATGGACCGCCGATGCGAAGGGGCCGCCGGAGGGCTTTCCCGCGATCGAGATGTTTGACGTCGAGTTCGTCGCCGGATCGTGGGATGACGCGATGAAGAACCTCTTCGGCGAGGGAGGGGAGTTCGACCGCATCTACCAGCCGGCCGGAGCATCGAACTGAGCCCGCCGGCTCCGCGCCGCCCGCCCCTCTTTCCCCGCGACACCGATCGACAGCGTCCCATGAACACGACCTCACCATCGTCGATCCCAAACCGCCGCGCCCGGCAGCGCACCGTCCTTCCCGGATTCGGCCTCAGCGCGGCGATCACGTCGTTGATGATCGTGGGACTCGTCGTCATTCCCCTGGCCGTGCTCATCCTCCGGGCGGCGTCGCTCGGCCCGGCCGGATTCTTGGCGGCGGCGTGGACGCCAAGGGCCCGGGCAGCCTATGCGGTGTCGCTTGGGGCGTCGCTTACCGCCGCCATCATCAGCTCGCTCCTCGGCCTCCTCGTCGCCTGGGTGCTCGTCCGCCTGGAGTTTCCGGGACGGCGGATCCTCGATGCCCTCGTCGACGTGCCGCTCGCCCTCCCCACGGCGGTGGCGGGCCTCGTCTACTCGACGCTCTATGTCGAGAAGGGCTGGCTCGGGCAGTGGCTGGTGCCGATGGGGATCCGCGGGGCGTATTCGCGTCTTGGCATCGTGCTGGTGCTCGTGTTCGTCAGCCTGCCGTTCGCGATCCGCGTCGTTCAGCCGGTCATCGAGAGCCTCGACAAGGACACCGAGGAAGCGGCCCGGCTTCTCGGCGCGAGCAAATCGCAGACGTTCCTCCGTGTCGTGCTCCCCGGCATCCTCCCTGCCGTCGTCACCGGCTTCGCCCTGGCCCTGGCAAGGGCCCTCGGCGAATACGGATCGGTCGTCTTTATCTCCGGCAACATGCCGTTCAAGACGGAGATCGCGCCGGTGCTGATCGTTTCCCGGCTCGAGGAGTTCGCCTACGCCGAAGCGACGGCCATTGCCGTCGTCCTCCTCGGCATGTCGCTGTCGATGCTCATCGTCGTCAATGTCCTCCAGCAGCGTCTCGTCCGCAACGCCCAGTGACACCTCTCCCCCTGCGATGACTTCCAAACCACGCGACGCCGCCACCGCCTCGAGCCCGCTCGGCCTGCTCCTCATCGCCGGTGCGGTGGCGACGGTCGGCCTGCTCATCGTCGCGCCGCTGGCGAGCGTCTTCGTCGATGCCTTCTCCAACGGCCCACGGGCCTGGTGGGAGGCGTTGGCCCACGACCCCGACACCCGCCACGCGATCTGGCTGTCGCTCACGGTCGCGCCGGTCGCGGTGATCGTCAACACGGTCTTCGGCGTCGCCGCGGCCTGGCTCGTGGCCCGCTTCCGCTTCCCGGGGCGATCGTTGCTCGTCTCGCTGTTTGACGTCCCTTTCTCGGTGTCGCCGGTTGTCGCCGGATTGGCGCTGGTGCTGATCTTCGGCCGGCAGGGGCTCCTCGGGCCGACCCTCGCCTGGCTGGCGGTGAAGGTCATCTTCGCCTGGCCGGGCCTTGTCCTCGCGACCACATTCGTGACCCTGCCGCTGGTGGTGCGGGAGTTGATCCCGGTGATGGAGGCGATCGGCCCGGAGGAGGAGATGGCTGCAGTCAGCCTCGGGGCCAACGGCTGGCAGGTGTTCTGGCGCGTCACGCTCCCCAACATCCGCTGGGCGCTGCTCCACGGGATCGTTCTCGCCAACGCCCGCGCGATGGGGGAGTTCGGCGCCGTGTACGTCGTCAGCGGCCACATCGCCGGGGCCACCGACACGATGCCGCTGCGAGTCGAGAAGCTCTTCCAGGAATACCGCACGCCAGCCTCGATGGCGGTGGCGAGCGTGCTTGCAGCCCTCGCCCTGCTGACGCTCGTCGCCAAGGTGTTCATCGAGCGCCAGCTGGAAACGGAATCGAAGGAACTCGAAGCGGCCCGGGTGCCCGGCGCCGATACCGACCCGTCCACGGGAGGTCTGGGAAAATGAGCATTCGCGTCAACGGCGTCTCCAAATCGTTCGGCACCTTCAAGGCGCTCGACAACGTCTCTCTCGACGTCCCGCAGGGGACGCTCCTGGCGCTCCTCGGGCCGTCAGGCTCGGGCAAGACGACGTTGCTGCGGATCATCGCCGGCCTCGAATGGCCCGACGGAGGACGGATCGAAGAGGATGGCGAGGACATCACCGACCGCCACGCCCGGCAGCGAGAGGTGGGATTCGTGTTCCAGCACTACGCCCTCTTCCGCCACATGAGCGTGTTCGAGAACGTCGCCTTCGGGATGCGGGTCCGGAAGGAACCGGCGGAGAAAATCAAGTCACGAGTCGATGAGCTGCTCCATCTTGTCCGTCTCGACGGCCTCGGCGGCCGCAAGCCGTCGCAGCTCTCGGGCGGCCAGCGGCAGCGGGTGGCCCTTGCCCGCGCCCTGGCGATCCGCCCGCGGATCCTTCTCCTCGATGAGCCCTTCGGTGCCCTCGATGCCAAGGTGCGGGTCGAACTGCGCCAGTGGCTCCGCCGTCTCCATGACGAGATCGGCATGACGACCGTGTTCGTCACCCACGATCAGGAGGAGGCGTTCGAACTGGCCGACGAAGTGGTGGTGATGAACCACGGACGCGTCGAGCAGCGGGGCAAGCCGGACGAGGTCTTCGACAAGCCGGCGACGCCGTTCGTGATGGATTTTCTCGGCAACGTCAACGTATTTCATGGAAGGGTGGAAAACGGCCGGGCCTTCTGGCATGGCGTGCCGATCGCCTACCCCGATTACCCGCACGCCCAGCCCCGACCGGCGCGTGTCTACCTCCGTCCTCACGAGCTCGATATCGCCCGTGCGGCTCCGGCCGGCGCCGCCCCGGCGATCGAGAGCGAGAAGAGCCTGCCGGCCACGGTCCTCCGCCAGACCCGCACCGGACCGATCACCCGCATCACCTGCCAACCGCTCGAGGGAGGTGGGGAGCTCAATGTCGATCTTCCCACGGCAGCGGCGCGAGAACTGGCCTTTCTCCCCGGGGAACGGGTGACGATCACGCCGCGATCGGTGCGGGTGTTCCTTCCTGATCCCGAGTACGTCATCTGATCCGCCCCAGCCCCCAACAGCGACGCGAGTCGAGAGGCTCCACATGGACAGCCAACACAGCCAATCCCAACGCCCCCTGCCGACGCCCGACTCCTCCCACGGAACGGGCGAATCCGCCTCGCGGCATCCTGCCATCGACCGGATCGACGACGCGCTCCGCGGCCTCCGCTACGGGTCGGTCGTGGCGATCGTCCAGGATGGGGTCGTCGTCCAGATCGAGCGGACCGAGAAGACCCGCCTCCCGCAGGGCGACCGTCGCTGACGTCGCCCATTTCCCGCAGCCCCTCCAGTCACGGCGGTGGCGATCCAGGCGCGACTTCAAGGATGACGGCCCTCTCTCCAAGCCGGGATTTCCTTGAATTTCCCGACTACAACGGCCACAAATCGACCAAAAAAATTTTGCCAAGACTGAATCTTGACCAAG
>CANGIH010000149.1 GCA_947453875.1 Planctomycetaceae bacterium
AGTTTCCGTTCGAGATGACTGAGCATCGCATCCGGGGCGATCTTGGCCGGCCCCGGCACCGCGTCGCCCGGCAGTCCCGATGGCGGCTGGGACGTCCCGTCACCGGCTCCCTCGGCCCCTGGCTGCGCCGGGACGGGGGTGCGGTAGAAGGCGAGCGAGCGGTCGATCGGGAGGTCTTCGTAGACCGCCACTTTCCCGTCGCGTGGCTGCGCCAGAGCCTTGAGATCGGCCGCGTCGGGCACGGTGATGTTTGAGACGCCGAACACGTTCTTGTCGACCGTGTCGACGCGGTAGGCACCGAGGAACCGACCCCCCTGTTCGATCGGTGTCGCGTCGAACACGTAAAGCTCGGCGCCGGGATGAATGGTCGTGTTCTCGAGCCCGCCGATCGTGATCGTGCCGGGGCTTCCCTCAGCCGGCGGAACGAACTGCGCGTCGTCCCAGTGCCGCCCGCGCCAGGTGTCGATGCGCTCGCGAACCCGCTCCCAGCGGTCCCGCTCATCTTCGAGCGTCGGGATCGACTTCGAGCCTGGATCGGGGCGGAGGTTCGTTCCTCCCCCAGCAGGGATCATCGCCTCCCGTTCGCGGGCGATCGCCGTCTGGTAGGCGCCGACAACCTTCCGCCACTCGCGCTCACGCTGGCCGAGCATGCCCACGAGGAAGCAGGCGCCAAGTGCCGTCAGCAGCACGAGCCAGGCCGCCGCGACCGAGCCCCAACTCCACCCCTTGTGCCCGATCCCGAGGGCGATTGCCCCCACGAGGAACACCAGTCCGAGGATGATCAGCGGGATCAGCTGCATGCGTCACCAGTCGCTCGGGCCCGGGAGGAATCGGTCGGGCCGACGTGCATCCGGGGCTTCCGACCCCGTCCGCGGAGGCCGGGTGGATTATAGCCCCCGACGCCGCTTCCCCTCCGAGGTCTGTTTCGTTCCTCCCCTGCGGCTTTCTTGACCAAAACAAGTTCCCGCGTCGCATCCGGTCGACTCCGGGGGCGCCCGTGTCGCCCGACGGCGACACGCCGGACGGCCAGAGAGGGGCCTGAAGGGGGCGGCTGTCGGGACTTTCGGGCGGAATCTGGCACGAATTGCCCACTTCGGGCGCGTGCCCCTCCTGCCCGCAGGGTTTCGGCATCCGGTGTGCAAGGCATAGGCGGTCAGGTTTGCCCGATCCGTCCGCCTTGCCTGACCCGAACGAACCTTTCCCCAAAGGAACACCATGCGTCGCACCCCCGAGCTTCCCCCTGCTCCCCTCCGTCGGCCAGCCCCGAAGGCAGTCAACGCAGTCAAGGCGGTGAAGGCCGTGAAGGCCGTGAAGGCCGTCATCAGCCGACGGATCGGGGCGATCGACGATCCGGTGCGGCTCTACCTGCTGCAGATGGGGGGCATCCCCCTCCTCACCCGAGAGAGCGAGGTGTCGTCGGCTCGGCGGATCGAAAGCTGGCGGCGGAAGTTCCGCGACACCATGCTCTCCAACGATCTGGTCCTCTCCGGCGCCATTCAGCTTCTCGAGAAGATCCAGGCCGGGAAGGTGCGGCTCGACCGCACCATCGAGGTGTCGGTCACGAACACCCGCGAGAAGAAGCGTGCGCTGCGGCGACTCACCCCCAATCTCGTCACCCTGCGGCGCATCGAGGAGGAGAAGCGGCAGCTGTTCCGAGTCGCCATGTCGCGGAGTGCCCCGATGGAGATCCGCCGTACGGCGTGGCGGAAGCTGGTTCGGTTGCGCGGCAAGGCGGTCCGGTTGGTGGAGGAGATGAATCTCCGCATCCAGAAACTCATGCCGCTGCTCCGCGAACTGCGGGCTGCCGGCGGGCGGGTCGAGGCCCTCACCGCCGAGATGGAGGGGCCACTCGGTCGCGATCCCCAGGCCCGTGCGGCCTTTCAGCGGCAGCGACGCGGGATCCTCATCGGCACCCGAGAAAGCCGCTGCACCCTCCGCAAACGGCTTGCCAGCCTCGACGAACTCCAGGGAGAGTACGACGCCGCCAAGAGGGATCTTGCCGCGGGCAATCTCCGTCTCGTGGTCTCGATCGCCAAACGCTACCGCAACCGCGGGCTTTCGTTCCTCGACCTCATCCAGGAGGGAAACTCCGGTCTCATGCGGGCGGTCGACAAGTTCGAGCATGCCCGTGGATTCAAGTTTTCCACCTACGCCACCTGGTGGATCCGACAGGCGATCACCCGGGCGATCGCCGACCAGAGCCGGACGATCCGGGTGCCGGTGCACATGATCGACACGATGACGAAGCTGCGGAACATCGCCCGTGACCATCGTCAGAAGCATGGCCGGGAAGCGACCGTCGCCGAGTTGGCGGAACGGGCGGGAATGTCGGTGGAGGAGGCGACCTGCGTGTGGCGGATGTCGCGTCAGCCGCTCTCGCTCGACCAGCCGGTCGGTGACGGTGACGAGGCGGGGTATGGCGATTTCCTCAAGGATCATCGCGAGGACGATCCCCTCCGTGGCATCCACCAGGAGTCGCTCAAGGACTCGATCCGCACGGTTCTCGACAGCCTGTCGTATCGCGAGCGGGAGATCATCCGGCTCCGCTTCGGTCTCGCCGATGGATACGCCTACACGCTCGAGGAGGTGGGGGCGATCTTCAGCGTCACGCGGGAGCGGGTCCGCCAGATCGAGGCCAAGGCGGTGGAGAAGCTGCGGCAACCTGGCTTCAATCACCACCTCGCCGGATTCGTCGCCGATGGCCAGTTGGAGCGGATCGGCCTCCTCCCTCCTGGCCGTGCCACGGCGGGTCGACAGGCGGCCGCCCCCACCCCTCCCCCCCGGGACGTCGAAGCCGCACCCTCACATGACAGCGTCGAGTATGCCGGCGGGGAGTACGCCGCCACCTTCAGCGGCAGCACGCTCGAGGCGGCCTGGCAGTGATGCCGAAAGGCTCGCCATTCAGGCATGGTGGCCGGAGCATGCACAGACACAGGCACCCCCGGCTTGCGAGCCGAGGGGGTTCGCGGCGGAGCCGGCTGGGTGGCGCGCACCACCCAGCCGGCTGCTTCGTCCGGAGTGGAAGCGGGAGCGATCAGGCCTTGGCTTCGTCGAGCGCCTGCTGGAGGCGGGTCTTCTGCTGCACACCCATGAACTGCTGCACGAGTTTGCCCCCCTTGAAAATCATCAAGGCGGGGATGCTCGAGACGTTGTAGGCCATGGCGACCTGGCTGTTGTCGTCGACGTTGACCTTGCCCACCTTGAACGTTCCCTTGTTCTCGGCGGCGAGCTCTTCGATCGTCGGTCCGATCATCCGGCAGGGGCCGCACCATGGGGCCCAAAAATCGACCAGCACCGGCACGTCGGAATCGAGTACCTCTCGCTGGAAGTTGTCGTCGGTGAACTCAAGGGCATGTCCTGCCATCTGCATCGGCTCCTTCATTTCCGCGGGGACCTGCGTCATGATGTCCGACGGCCTCCGAACGGCCGGGACATGTGCAGCCGCAGTATAACGACGGTCTCCTCGGGGCAACCTTCCGGTGAATCCGAATCCGACACCGTGCCACTCGATCTCCCTTCAGGCCGGGTGGGAGTCGCCTGTCGAAGACGCTGAAGGGGCGATCTGGACCCGTCGCTTCGGTCGTCCGCTCGATTTTCCGGCGGGGGATCGGCTCGTCCTTCGTGTCGAGTCGTCGGCTTTTTCGGCGCGACGGGTGACGCTCAACGGCATCGACATTCCCGTCACCGCCGGCCGCCCTTCATTGACCCATGACGTGACAGGAGTGCTTGCGGCCCGCAACCTGCTCCAGCTCCACCTCGTTCCGGGTGGGCCGGGCGACCATCGTGCCCCTTCCGGTCAGACGGGACGCCACGGTCCGCTTCCCCTCGGCGTGGCTCGGGTGTGGCTCGAAGTCCACCACGCGTTCGATGCAGGTCATGCTTGACCCCGCGACAGCCGATCGGTAGGAATCGCAGTCGGTGGCGCGTCGTGCCGCCACGGTCTGCCATTCAGGCCGCGTCCCAGACCGCTTCAGGAGGAATCCGCATGTCCGTGATCCGAGTCGGTTCCAACAGCAGATACGCCGACGGTTGGGGCAACGTGTTCGGCAAGGCAAAGGCTTCGTCTGCCAAGAAATCGGCGAAGAAATCAGCCAAGAAGAAGAGCGCGGCGGTCAAGAAGAAGGCGAAGCGCTGACCGGCCCGTCACCCGGCGAGTCATTGCCCCGTTCATCCCTGCCGGCCCAGTTCCCGGGCCCGGTCGGCGGCCGCCACGACGGCATCGATGAGGGCGGCCCGCACAGCCCGCTGTTCGAGGACGGCGAGCCCCGCGATCGTCGTCCCACCCGGGCTTGCCACCCGGTCCTTGATCACGGCCGGGTGCTCGCCGGTCTCCTCGACGAGTGCAGCCGTTCCTGCCACGGTCTGGGTGGCAAGCGCCGATGCCAGTGCCCTCGGCAGGCCAGCCTTCACGCCTCCATCGGCAAGGGCCTCGATCAGCAAGGCCACGAATCCGGGCCCCGACCCCGACAGGCCGGTGACGGCGTCGAGGAGGTGCTCGTCCACCTCGTGAACCGCTCCGACCGCCGCCAGGAGCGAGGCGGTGTCGTGCGCCGCTTTGGCTGTCACCTCGGCTGAGCGGCACCACACAGAGACCCCCTGCCCCACGAGGCAGGGGGTGTTGGGCATCACGCGGATGATCCTCGGGATCCCGAGCCATGCGCTGAGTGTGGCGATCGGTACGCCGGCGACGATCGACACGACGGTGGCATCGGCTGCGATGCTCGGCCCGCACTCCCGGGCGGCGAGCGGCGCATGCTGCGGCTTGACGGCCAGGAAGACGACCGAGGCCCCCTTCACCGCGTCCGCCGACGACGGAGCGAACTTCACCCCCGGCACCCGCGCGGAGAGCCTCTCCCGCGCCGCGGCCACTGGATCGTGAACCGTGATGGAAGAAGGGGCGAGGAGGCCGGCGCGACAGAATCCTTCGGCTAACGCCAAGGCCATCTGACCCCCGCCGACCATCGCGATGGCACCGATCGGCGACAGGGCCGCCTTCATTTCATGCTCCGGCGTGCGGGTCATCGGGCAGCCTCCGTCGTCTCGGGACTTCCGGCCGGCGCGACCGGGGGAAGATCTCGATCGATACGTTCAAAGTCGGGCCTCGACACCCACAGCTGGCTGGACGAGCGTTCTCCGTCGCGGCTGGCGGTCCACATCAAGAGTGTTCCGTCGGGAGAGAAGACCGGGAGGACGTCGGCCCCGGGGTGATCGGTGATCCGCAGCGGGGCTCCGGTGCGGAACGTTCCCGTCGCGGGATCGGCTTCGTACCGGGCCACCCATAGGTCATAGTTGGGGCGCTGCGTCGGGTCGCTGTGATCGGCCCCGGTCCAAATCAGCCACGGTCTCGTCGGGTGCCAGTATGGAGCCCAGTGGACCCCCTTGCCGGCGGTGATCGCGGTGTCGCCGCTGCCGTCGGCTTTCATGACGTGGATCTGGAGCATGTCCTTCTCGACGCGGTCGGTGCGGTAGCAGATCCATCGGCCGTCAGGGGAGAAGAACGGCCCGCCATCGTAGCCCGGTGCGTTCGTCAGTTGGCAGACGTTTCCCCCGTCGTCGCCATCGGCAACGTAGATGTCGGCGTCGCCATCGCGGTCGCTGACGAACAGCAAACTCTTGCCGTCGGGGGACCATGAACACTCGGCGTCATAGCCGGGGCTGTCTGTGAGTCGCTGCAGGTCCGAACCGTCGAGCCGTGACGTGAACAGGTCCATGTGGGGGTCGAAATCCCACTGATAGCGGCGCCGCCGCCCCGAACGGGCATCCTCCTCGGCCTGGGCTTTGGCGTCGGCTTCGGTCTTGTCGATCGCCGGATCGGGGTGGCTGGAGGCAAACAGGAGCCGCGTGCCATCGGGGGAGAACCAACTGCAGGTCGTCCGGCCTCGCCCCGGACTGACCCGCGTGGCAGCGGTCGGTCGCAGCGTGGCGGCGTCGAAGGGCTGCACGTAGATCTGGTAAAATGGGTATCCGGTCGGCACCCCCTGGTAGCAGATGTGGCGGCCGTCGGGGGCGAAGTAGCCTTCGCCCGCCTTCGACAGCCCCTCGGTCACCTTCAGCGGCGGCGAGAGGTATTTCGACTCGATCCCCGACGGCTCCTCCCCCCACGCCGCAGGCATCATGCCAGCCAGAAGCATGCCGAACGCAAGCGATCCGATCGTTGCCGCGCGATGCCCGCGGCAGAGAACGGAGGGGGCCGACCGGCGGCACCGGTCGCAGAGCGGGGAGAAGCGGTGAGGCATGGCTACGTGATGAATTCGTTGAGGGGACGAAGCTTCGAGGAGCGGGACGCCGGGGGGGCGGTTGAAGGTTTCTCCTCAGGTCACCAGTATACGTTCGCTGGCGCGAGTCGCGGTCGTCCCCGTTTCGGTCGCCGGCCTGCCGGTCTATTTCTGGGAGATGAACATGAAGATCTACACCAAGACCGGGGACGCCGGTGAAACCGGGCTGTTCGGTGGGCCGCGGGTGCTCAAGGAC
>CANGIH010000150.1 GCA_947453875.1 Planctomycetaceae bacterium
AAGCATCTGCGCACAGGGAGGGAGGAGCCCTGGACGCCGCCGGCGGAGTGCCCGGAGTGCCGCACCGCGACCGAGAAGGATCCGGAGGGGGTGTTTCTTCGCTGCCCGAACGTCGACTGCCCGGCCCGCGTTCGGGAGCGGCTGCGGTTCTTCGCGTCGCGGGGCGCGATGGACATCGAAGGGCTCGGCGACAAGCTCGTCGAGCAACTCGTCGCCAGCGGCATGGTGCACGACTACGCCGATCTCTACCGGCTCTCCGTCGACGAACTCGTGCCCTTGGAGCGGATGGGGAAGAAGTCGGCGGAAAACCTCGTGACGCGGATCGATGCCAGCCGGTCACGCGGCCTCGCCCGCCTCCTCAACGGCCTCGGCATCCGCCATGTCGGCCCGCGTGTGGCGACGATTCTCACCGATCGCTTCGGCAGCATCGACCGCCTCGCGGCCGCCGGGCTCGAAGATCTCTCCGCCGTCGACGAGATCGGCCCGGTGATCGCCGAGAGTGTCCACGGCTGGATCTCGAGCGACTACGGCCGCGGTGTGATCGACGGTCTGCGACAGGCCGGGGTCTCGCTCGAGGCTCCGCAGGGGAGCAAAGCTCCCGCGGTCGACGGGCCTCTCGTCGGCAAGACGCTCGTCGTCACCGGCACCCTCGACGGCTGGTCGCGGGAAGAGGCCGAGGAGGCGATCCGCGCCGCCGGGGGGCGTGCCTCGTCGAGTGTTTCGAAGAAGACCGACTGGCTCGTCGCGGGTCGGGACGCGGGCAGCAAGCTCGACAAGGCGGAGAAGCTCGGTGTCAGCGTGATCGACGAGAGGGCCCTCCGTCGACTGCTCGCCGGGGAAACTGCCACCGACTGACACTCCTCATGGACGGGTGTCGTCCTCCGCGGTCGGCAGGCAGGCAAACGACAGGATCGCCATCGCCCCCCCCCAGAACGTCTCCCCGGCGAGGAGGCCGATCAGGGGCCAGCAGATGATCCCGGCCCATGCCACGAGCGGTCGGCACAAGCGCTGCCACAGCCCCAACGCGAACGCCCCCTCGAAGAGGGTGATCGCATGGGTGACGAGATTGGTGAGCCACTCGGAGCGGGCGAGGATTCCCGCGATGCCGATTCGCGATGACTCGCGGGAGGCGAGCCACCAGGCCGCGGTGCCATCCCACCAGATGTCGGCCTTGAGCTGCGACAGGATCGCCGCCGCCGCGATCACGGAGGCGTGGATCCGAAGGAGGCCAAGCGCCGTGCGGTTGCGCCACGAGGGAGCAGGCTCCCGGCCGGCAAGCATGCGGTCGACCGACAGGGTGTCACCCGCCCGACTGACCACGAGGCACCAGAGCATGGCTGCCAGGACGTCGTCGGCAGGACCGGCGAGCATCGGCGCCCTGTGAAGCAACGACGCCCAGAAGATCGCCGCCAACGGTGCGACGATCGGCGTCGCCGCCCCGGCGGCCAGGAGGACGAAGGCGATCACCCCGGCAAGGAACAGCGCCCAGAGCGCCGGGGGGGAACGGACGAAGTCGAAGAGCGACACCGCGGTCGGCGACCGCCACGCCTCGAGCACCGCAGGGGACACGATTCCCCCATCGCCGAACCAGCCGACAAGATCGGTGCCCCAACTCCACGCAAGCGCCACCCCGAGTAGGCCGGCAAGGATCCGCACCACCGCCAGTCGGGAGGCGGTCGCAGGAAGAAACCAGAACTTCTCCCACGTGACCGCCCCGCCGCGGCAAAAGTCGGCGACGGCGTTTCGGGGCGACTCGATCACGATCCGCTCCCTTCGCCACCGCGGAGCGGGGCCCTGTCGATGACCGGAGCCATCTCCTCGGCAGGCTTCGACGGGATCAACTGCACGTCGCCATCGATGCGGCGGACACGGGCTTCGAGCGCCGTCTCTGCCACCGGAGGGGATGCCGCCGCGGAAAACTCCGGGGGCACCACCCGGCCGACCCGGACCAGGAGATCGTCGTTGCCGACCTTGGCAAACAGGCCACCGCCGATCGCCGCTGGCAGCACGCCGGCCTGCTCATCCCCCTCCTCGGCGAGGGCCGCCGCCCGGGCGAGGCGGCGCCAGCGCGCGGCCCGCTCGCTCCGCTCAACCGCTGCAGGGATCCGCACCGATCCTCGCCCGCTCCCCTCCACGGGCAGGACTTCGATGTGGTGATCGGCATCCTCCGGCAGGCCATAGGTCAGTCGGGTGTCATGGCCGACGTCGAGCCACGCCGGCACCATCCAGGGGGAGAAAAAGCGCGAATGAATCGTCTCCAGCAGCGCCGAGGTGCCGCTGGCGGAGTTGCTGGCGACCGACAGCGCGAGCCCGGCCAGATAGAGCGAGAGGAGGAGCGTGGCGACGCCACGGACCGTCTCGCTCGGCCGACCGTCGCCCGCCGACCGTCGGCCCTCCAGCCCGGTTTGGCCAGCGCCGCCGGAGCTCGAAGCAGCGACGGGCGTCGCCACCGACGCAACGGGAGGCTGCACGGCCGAACGGGGCTGACGGGGGATTTCCTGCCTGCGGTCGCGTGCCATGGGGGAACAGTCCAAAGGGGAAAACGCTCCAACAGTGGCTTCGCGTTGACATTCCCGCAAGCGGGCGATAGTTTTGAAGGAGGTTTTGCATGGGCACGCCATCCCGGTCGGCGTTCCCGGTCGCACCCGCAACCGCACACACTCCGGGGGATTAGCTCAATTGGGAGAGCGTCTGGCTGGCAGCCAGAAGGTCAGGGGTTCAAATCCCCTATCCTCCACTTCGTTGCGGGTCGATTGTTTCCAGGCTCTGTCGTGCCTTTTCCACCCCGGGCTCTCACACCCCTTTTCAGGGGATTCTCCCCGAGCGAACCTTCACCGGTGAACGCCTTGAGAGATGGCACTGGTGGCCCGGTCGGGATGGTGGCTTGGATCGACGGACGTTTTGTCCCCTCCCACGAAGCCCTCCTGCCGGTTGGCGACGCCGGGTTCGTGCTCGGCACGACCGTCACCGAGCAGATGCGAACCTTCCACGGTCGAATCTTTCTTCCGGCGGAACATGCTGGCCGGTTCCGCGACTCGCTCCAGTGCGTCGGCATCGCTCCGCGGTGGCCGATGGAGACGCTCTTCGAGTTCGCGGCGGAGGTGGCCGGTCGCTGTCATTCCGCCGGACGATCCGACGATGATCTCGGGGTGATCCTCTTTGCCACCCCTGGCGATCTTCCCGCCCAGCATGGTGGCAGGCCGGGCAGCCCGCGGGTGGTGATCCATGCCTTCCCCCTCGCTTTCGCCTCCTGGGCGCAGGCGTACGACGGCGGCGTGTCACTTCGCGCCGTCTCGGTCACGCAGGTTCCCGCGTCGTGCTGGCCAATCGGGCTCAAGTGCCGCAGCCGGATGCACTACCACCTCGCCGACCGCGAGGCCCACCACACCGAACCGGGAAGCCGCGCGCTGCTCCTCCATGCCGACGGCCGGGTGAGCGAGACGGCCACCGCCAACATCGC
This sequence comes from Planctomycetaceae bacterium, assembly GCA_947453875.1. Classification (GTDB taxonomy): domain Bacteria; phylum Planctomycetota; class Planctomycetia; order Pirellulales; family UBA1268; genus QWOP01. Next base: position 3,461 of record CANGIH010000150.1, read on the forward strand.
GATCGTCCGCGACGGGGCCATCCTCACTCCGCAGGAGGGAGACGCACTGGCCGGGGTCAGCCTCGGCCAGCTGAGGTCACTCGTGCAGACCGAAGGGATCGCCTGGCAGGAAGCGACGCTGCGCGCCGGCGATCTTGCCACGGCCGACGAGATTCTCCTCACGAGCACCCCCAACTGCCTCCTCCCCGTCACGAGGCTCGATGGCCATCCCGTCGGGGGAGGGACTCCGGGGCCACTCTACCGCAAGCTCCTCGCGGCTTGGAGTCGTGAAGTGGGGCTCGACATCGCGGCCCAGGCACGGGCTGCGTTCGAGCGAGCCATACCGCTCCCGCGCCCATCGATCCGTGCGGCGGAGGACCCCGCAGCATGACCACCAGCCTCGCTCGGTCGTGGGGCGATCCCGGCAGGACGACGGTCTATGACGTCGTCCACACGACCGCCTACTCCTACTCGGAAGAGGTGCCGGTGTGCCACAACGAGGTCCACCTCGCACCACGGCACACCCCGACCCAGGAGGTGCTGTTCCAATCGCTCGCGATCGACCCGTTGCCGGTCACCTCATCGGAGCACATCGACTGGTTTGGCAACCGGGTGACTCTGTTCACGATCGAGGAGGTCCATCTGCGGCTCGTCGTCACGGCCACCAGCCGGATCGCGGTTGCCACGCCGGCCGACTGGACACGACTCCCTGCCATTCCCTGGGAGACGGTTCGCGACCGGGCAGCCTCCGATCCGTTGGCCGTCGAATTCCTCTGCGAGTCCCCCTTTGTCCGCAGGCTGGCGGCGCTCGCCGATTGGGCCGGCGCATCGTTCCCTCCCGGGAGACCCTGGGCCGAAGGGCTCGTCGACCTCACCCGGCGCATCCACCGTGATTTCGCCTACGACCCGACGGCAACGACCACATCCACGCCGGTGGAGGATGTGTTCACGCTCAGGCGTGGCGTCTGCCAGGATTTCGCCCACCTCCAGATCGCCTGCCTGCGATCACTCGGCCTCCCCGCCCGCTATGTCAGCGGCTACCTCTGCAACACCGCTAGCGCGGTGGCATCGCCCGTGGCGGCGGCGATCCCGGCGCTCGTGGGCGCCGATGCATCGCACGCCTGGCTCGCGGCATGGGATGGCGATGCCGGATGGCTCGATGTCGACCCGACCAACGATTGCGTCGTCGGCGACCGCCACGTGACCGTGGCCTGGGGACGGGACTACGGCGACGTCTGCCCGATCCGCGGAGTTTTCGTCGGCGGTGGACAGCATGGCATGGACGTCGCGGTGCATGTCCGACACGCTTGAATGTCCTCGGTAAAAGCATGCGACGAGCCACCCGCCTTCTTCTGCTGCTCGTCGTCGCGGCGGTCCTCGTGCCGCTGGTGCCTTTCCTTCTCTTCGGTGCGCGTCTCGACCAACTCATCGCCGGCTGGCTCGATCCCCCTCCCTCCCGACCGGTGCTTGCCGCCCTCGAGATCGGGGTGTTGGCGATCGACATCCTCCTTCCCGTCCCCTCGAGCGTGGTGGCCACATACGGCGGAGCCCGGCTCGGAGTCGCGCTTGGCAGCCTTTGCGCCTGGATCGGCATGACCGCCGGGGCACTGGCGGGATGGTGGCTCGGGCTGCAGGCCGGGACACGGGCGCTCGATCGCCTCGCCGACGACGACCGCGAAGCGATCGAACGCGGGACCGACCGGCTCGGCCCCCTGCTGATTCTGTTCTCACGTCCGCTGCCGCTCCTCGCAGAAGCGGTGACACTCGCCGCGGGCGGCGCCGGGATGCCGCTGCGGACCTTCCTCCCTGCCGCGGCGGCCGGGAATGCCGTCATCGCGCTGGCCTGGTCGGCACTCGGTGCCAACGGTCGCGATGACGACGCCCTCCCCCTGGCGCTTCTTGTCGCGCTCGTGGCCCCGGTGGCTCTCGCTTGGTGGGTCGTCCGAATCTGGCCCGGAAGGCGTTGAGGAGGACGCCGACACACGCTCAAGCGAGTGTCGCGGCAAGGGATGCGAACACCGCGTCAAACTCACTGCGGACGCGGGTGGTCGTGGCTCCCACCTCATCGGCGAGGTCATCAGCCCGTGCGTAGCCCATCAGGCCGGCGAGGGTCCGGCGGTCGTCCGCCGAAACGGGGAAGTCGTGCCTGGCCTTCGCACCGAGGAGTTGCAGTCGTCCCTCGATCCGTCGCAGCAGCCGGTAGGCCTCCCCGAGGAAGGCAAACGACGCTTCCGGGAGGATCCCGGCCGCATGGAGCATCACCAACCCTTCGAGCGTGTCGGTGGTGCGGAGGGACGGCTGCCCGCCGCCATGCACCAACTGCAGCACCTGCACGAGAAACTCGATGTCGACCACTCCCCCGGGGCCACGCTTCAAGTTCGCGACACTCGCTCCCTGCTCCATCCGCAACCGGTTGTGGTGGATCTCGGCCATGTCGGCAGCCGACCAGCGTCTCCCCCAGACGGCGGCGGCGACGATCTCGCCGAGCCTCGCCCTCGCCGCCTCCGTCCCCATCACGGGGCGGGCCTTGAGCAACGCCTGTCGTTCCCAGACGGAGGCTGGCCCATCGGGGGCAAACCAGCGGGCGAATTCGGCGAGCGAGACGGCCGCCGCACCGCTCCGCCCCGACGGCCGCAGTCGCGAGTCGACTTCGTAGAGCCGCCCCTGTGGCGAATGGGCGTTACAGGCGCGGAGCGTGCGCTGAGCGAGCTCCGCGAAGAAATGGGCGTTCGTCGTGGGAGCGGCGGCCCGGCTTGCTGGGTGGATTGGCACCGGGGCGCCGTCGTGGTCGTAGAGGAAAACGACGTCGAGGTCGCTGCGGTAGTTGATCTCCCGCCCCCCAAACTTCCCCATCGCCAGCACGACCGGCGTGGCTCTCCCCCCGCCGTCTTCCGCCCTGGCCGCGGGGCGCCCGAGCCGTTCGGCCAGCAGCGATTCCTCGTGGGTCACGACGCGCCGCAGCACCGTCTCGGCGATCGCCGTCAGTGCCATCGTCGTCGCACCGGTGTCGAGGCGGCCAA
>CANGIH010000151.1 GCA_947453875.1 Planctomycetaceae bacterium
CTTCGCGGCGACGATCGGCTCTTCTTCAATCGCTTCCGGCTCGATCCCCTCGGCATCGCCTCCCGACTCGCCATGGACGGCCTCCGGCGGATCCTCATCCCCCAGGGGAGTGTCTCCTTCCTCGTCGGCGTTGTCGGCGGCGACGATGTGGAGCGTGATCGGCGTGTTGTCGTGAATGCCGGAGAGACGACCACGCCTGTCGACCTCGAGGAGGACCGCGGCGAGCACCGGGCAGGGGTGTCCGCTGCGACCACGGGCCGAGGTGCAGCGGGCCTCGAGCGTCATCCCACCGCGACGGCAGGCGGAGAGTTCGAGCGACACCGAATGGGGACCGGCGCCGATCCCTTCACCCACGACACCGTCCACGGTCCCGCTCACCTGCCCGACACGCGGGCAGCTCACCCGCACCGCACCGGCAGCCCGCGCGGCATCCAGATCGGAACGGTCGAAAAGGTGGAAAAGACGTTGTTCGAGAGTCGCCATGCAGCAGGCATCCACGGTTGTGTGTCGGGGTGCTGCGCGTGACTGGATTGCCGGAAGGCCGGTGGCGCGCAACACGCCTTTGTACCCTGCCGGGACACTCCGTGGGGAGAGGCGACACGCCGAACAATTTCCGGATCGGCCGCAGAGCCCCCAGGCTTGGGCTCATCCCTTCACGGCAGCGATCAGTTCGAGCACGTTTTCGACCGGAGTCTGTGGGTGAACCCCATGCCCGAGATTGAAGATGTGGCCGGGTCGCCCCCCCGCCGCGGCGAGCACGTCGAGCGTGCGCTGACGGACAGTGTCCCGGTTACCGAGGAGCACCGCCGGGTCGAGATTCCCCTGAATGGCCCGGTCATGGCCGATCGCCTTCCAGGCCTCGTCGAGCCCGATCCGCCAATCGACGCCGATCACCGTTCCCCCCGCCTCGGCCAGAAGGGGGAGAAGGGCCGGATTGCCGGTGGCAAAATGGATCACGGGTGCCCGTGCGGCCGCCGCGGCCATGGCGAGACGGCTGTGGGGGAGCACATAGCGGCGGTAATCATCCGGACAGAGACATCCCACCCAGCTGTCAAAGACTTGCACGACCTGCGCACCGGCATCGAGTTGGGCGACGAGGTACGCACTCACGGCCCGGGCCAACCGGTCCATCAGGTCGTGCCAGGCCGAAGGGGAGCGGTACATCAGCGACTTGGTGTGGAGCCATGATTTGCTCGTCCCCCCCTCGATGCAGTATCCGGCGAGGGTGAACGGCGCCCCGGCGAAACCGATCACTGGAAGCGAATCATCGAGCCCAGCGCGAGTCGCCCGCACGCAATCGAATACGTACGACAGGGAATCGAGGCTCGAGAGCTCATGGACACGAGCCACATCGGCGGCCTCCCGGACCGGATTGTGGATCACCGGCCCCTCGCCAGCGGCAAACTCCAGATCCATCCCCATCGGCTCAAGGATCGGGAGGAGATCGCTGAAGATAATCGCCGCATCGACCCCCAGCCGGTCGACGGTGGCGAGCATCACCTCGGCCGCCAGAGAGGGGGTCTTGCACAGTTCCATGAATCCGACCCGTCCGCGGACGGCACGGTATTCGGGGAGGTAGCGCCCCGCCTGCCGCATCAGCCACACCGGGGTCCGCTCGACCGGTTCGCGGCGGCAGGCCCGCATGAAGAGGGAGTCGGACCAGCGCCCCGCAGGGGTGCGGGGGGCTGCGGAATGGGGCGTGGGGCTCGGATTCATCCACCCAGTATAGACGCGCCCCCGCGACTGGGAGCGGAAGTCCCGACGGGGCCATCCGCAGCCGCCGGCCTTGAACTAGAATGATAAGGTCGCTTTCCCCCGGGTCACCGCATGGCCGAATTCGTCTCCCGCATCTCCGTCGTCTGTTTTGCCGCCAGCTATCTGGTGGCGCTGGCCTGCGAGGCCTCGCGATTGCTTTTCCGCTCGGGCATCCGTGGGGCGGTGATGGTGGGATTCGCGGCGGCGGGGGTCGTGGCCCATACGCTGTTCATTGTCTGGCGGGCGGCGAACGAACAATCGGTGCCCCTGTCGAGTGCCTACGACTGGTATCTCCTCGCCGCCTGGGTGCTCGCCTGCGGCTCGCTCTGGCTGACGATCGCGAATCCCCGCACGCCGATCGGCCTGTTCATGCTCCCGCTCGTTCTCGGGCTGATCGGCGCCGCACAGCTGTCGAGCCCCGTTCCCTTCCCGCAGAGCCCGGCAACGCAGGTGTGGGGAGCGATCCACGGCAGCTTCAACCTTGCCGCCAGTGTCGCGGTGGCGTTCGGGGCGATCGCCGGAATGATGTGGCTCATCCAGGCCGGGAGGCTTGCCCGCAAACAGGCGCCCGCGCAGGGCTTCCGGATGCCGAGCCTGGAGAAGCTCGCCCGCTTCACCGGCCGCTCCGCCTCGACCGCCGCCTGGACCGCCGCCGCCGGTTTTGCCTCCGGCCTCGTGCTCAATGCCGTCAACCGGCAACAGGGACTCCTCGAGACGGTCCCCTGGAATGATCCGGTCATCCTCCGCATGGGAGCACTCGTCGCCTGGTTGGTGATCGCGGCGCTGTTGGAGCGGGCGGCGGCCCATCGCGCCGATGGACCGCGGACAGCCGCGATCCTCTCACTGATCAGCCTCGGCGTCCTCACCGGTTCGATCCTCTGGGGGCTGTTCGGCGCGAGCCGCCATGGAGCCCCTCCCCGTCTGGCCGCGCCGGCGGGCCGCATCGACTTTGTCGAGGGGGAGGAGCCCCGATGACGCTGGCCTTCGCGGGGGGCTCCCACCGCACCGTCCCGATGGACCTCCGCGAACGCCTCGCCTTCTCGGCCGAGCAGGCGGCCGAGGCGCTGCGTCGCTTCCGGGAACGCTTCCCCGGCCGCGAAGGAGTACTCCTTTCCACCTGCAACCGGGTCGAGTTCTACGCCGCCGGCGAGAACGATGCGGTGCCGCCGGCTCCGGGCCAACTCGTCGACTTCCTCGCGGAATGCCGCGGCATCGACGCCGCGATCCTCAAGCCGGTGCTCGCCGGGGAGCATGACGACGCGGCCGTCCACCATCTTTTCGCCGTCGCCTCCGGGCTCGACAGCATGGTGCTCGGCGAGCCCCAGATCGTCGCCCAGGTGAAGCAGGCCTGGGCGCTCGCCCAGGAGCACCACACCGCCGGACCACTCACTGGCGAGATGTTCCAGGCGGCGCTGCGGACGGCGAAGCGGGTCGCGACGGAGACGGCGATCGGCCGGGAGCGGCTGTCGATCCCGAGCGTCGCCGTGGCCGACTTTGCCCGGGGCGTGTTCGAACGGTTCGACGACAAGCGGGTGCTCCTCGTCGGCGCCGGCAAGATGGCCCACGAGACGCTCCGCTACCTCCGTGAGGCCGGAGCCCGCGACGTGATCGTCGTCAATCGCTCGGCGGCCCGCGCCGAGGATCTCGCCGGTCGCCTCGGCGTCCGTGCCGGCCGGTTCGCCGACCTCACCGAAGAGCTGGTGAAAGCCGACCTCGTCGTCAGCACCACCGGCGCCACCGAGCCGGTGGTCACCCTCGAGATGTTCGCAACCGCTCAGCAGCGGCGCGGCGGCAGGCCGCTGCTCATCCTCGATCTGGCGGTGCCCCGTGATTTCGATCCGCGGATCGGCGCGCGCAGCGGCGTATGGCTCTACTCGATCGACGATCTCGGTGCCGCCTGCGAGGCCAACCGGAAGAGCCGGCAGCGCGAGATGCCCGGGGCGCTGGCGATCGTCGATGAGGAAACGAAGCGGTTCATGGGCGACCTCCACCATCGCTCGTCGGCGCCCCTCATCGAGCAACTCCGGGCGGGCTGGACGGAGACCGGCGAAGGGGAACTTGACCGTCTCTTCCGCCGGCTCCCCGGCCTCGACGACGCGGCCCGCGCGGAGATCCGCCAATCCTTCCAGCGCTACGCAGCGAAGCTCCTCCATTCCCCGCTGACGAGTCTCCGCAACGAGAGCCATTCAGGCCCCCCCCACGGCCTCCTCGACGCCCTCCGTCGGCTCTTCGACCTGAAAGACTGACTCGCCGATAATCGCAGCGGGCACGTCTCTCCTGCAGCGATCCTGCGCAGGCTGTGGAACAAGAGCCCCGCCGCTGGATGCGGCAGCCGTCGACTCAGGAAACCCTCGGCGTTTCCTGCGGCTGACGAAGTGGAAAAAGGTCAGGGATGCTTTTTCCACGGACCGTCAGCGTGCCGCGCCCGGCTCGGGGTGCGTGTAGGCCAGGGCCATCAGCGCGTAGGCGGTGACGAGATTCGGGTCGTTCTCCATCCAGCGGGCGTTGGTGTTGACCCACGAGCCGTCTGGCTGCTGACGGGTGATGACGGCGTCGGCGAGTTCGTCACGCCAGTGGTGAACCGCCCCCTTGGCGTCGGTGAAGGTCTCGTCGCCGAGGACATCGAGGGCCTTGGCCATCGTGTGGTAGTAGTAGAAGAGACCGCTGTCCCCCATGCCGGGGTTCTCGTCGAAGGTGTAGTGTTTCGCAAGCCATTCAAGCGCCGCCCTGACGCGCGGGTCGTCCTTGTCGAGCCCGGCGAAGACCATGCTCTTGAGACCGGCGTAGGTCATCGACGCATAGCTGCGAAGGCCCCCTTCGGGTGTCTTGCCGGCCATGCTGTCGCCGCCGTTGGCGGGGGTGTAGTAGAAGCCGCCGTCGGGGTTCTTCTCCGGGTGGGGAAGTTCATTGTGCGGCCCCGGGAGATTCTGCGTCCGCGAAACGAAGACGAGGGCACGCTGGATGGCGGGATCGTCGGCGTCGGCGCCGGCATTCCGCAGCGCCTCGATGAGGAAAGCGGTGTTGGAGAGATCGGGACGCCCCTTACTGCCATAGCCCGCGCCGCCGTAATTGACGTCGGCGGGCGTGAGGCCCTCCGATTCATCCCACTGCAGCCCCTTGAGAAAGGCCTCCGCTCCCTCGATCGCCGTGTCGAAACGGCCATCCTTGTTGCACGCCGCCAGGGCGAGGAGGGCGATCGCCGTCTCGTAGTTACCGATCGACGACTCCTCGGTGTGGATGCCACCGGTGTCACGGCGGAAGGAGAGGAGGTGATCGAGCCCCTTGCGGACGACGGCCGAGTCGACGGGGGCGCCACTTTTGGCGAGGGAGGCGACGACCAGCGCCGTCACCGCCGGCCCAGCGGTCGCGGAGAAGCTCCCGTCCGCGGCCTGCCCCTTGTCGGCGAGATAGCTGATTCCACGCCCGATCGCTTCCTGCACCGCCGCCGGCTCGGCAGCAGCGGCCCGATGCGTCCCGCAGGGAACGCCCCCCGAGATCGCCGCGGCGGCTGTCGCGATCACCCCCAACCGGGCCGGAAGGACGAGGAACCAGCGGCGTGGGGAGCGGGCCTGGAAGGGTGGAAACGACCTGGTCATGGCAGGCTCCCGAATGAGGGGCTGAGGAAGGGGATCGATCACTGGGATCGCCGCACCTCAAGGATACGGCCCAACGGAGCCGCGGCGAAGCACCTGCGGCGACGAAAGTCACGCCGATCCGCCGTCACGCCGGCCTACCCACCGGGGAATCATTCACCGCCCCGGCGGCGCGTGGGAGTCAGACCGGGGCCGTGGGCAGGGCACGCGGGTGGGGAGGCACCTGACGAGGGGGAGGGATCCTCCCCGCTTCAAGCCCCCACTGTTCCCGTTCGGCGTCACTGGCGTAGAAGGTCAGCCAGGTGGTCGGCTCGTCCGATTCGGTGGCGCTGCAATCCCAGTGGACGAAATTGTCGGCGATCTCGACGCGCTTCACGGCAGTGGGGAGGATGTCGCGACGGATGAGGGAATAGAGCTCGCGATCGGAGAGATGGTCGGTGTAGTCGAGCACGACCCGCTTCTCAAAAAGCCTGTCGATCGTTTCCCAGAGCCGTTCACGCACCTGCTCGTCGTCGAGCGTGCAGACCGGCTGGAGCGCCAACGGCGGGCTGAACCAGCGGGCGATCGGCTCGAGCGCGGCCTGCTCCCAGGCGATCATCGATTCCAGGAAGCGGTTCTCGGCGGCGGTGGGAAGCGTGCGGAAGTCGATCTCGAAGATCGATTCGTCGAGGTAGGGCTCGATCGCGTCCCGCAGCTCCGCGTTGCGGAGCAGGCAGTCGACTTCGTCGGATTCCGGGTGACGGGCGATGGCCATGCCGGGCTGGTCCCAGGGGGTCTGGACGGACGGCCGAACGGAGCCGGCTGCATCCTTGTCCTGGGTTCGACGATACCAACGCCAACGGCCGGTTCAACGAACCGGAGACCCCTTTCAGGCCTGTTTTTCCGGGCTGTGGTCGGCATGATCGGTACGAGCGATCGAGTTTCCGCCGCCACCCGTATCCTCCCGGATTGCCAGAAACCCCCCGCTGCCCACACCACCGGCACGGGCTCCCCCCGGATGGCCCGCTCCGTTGGGGGGACCGGCGATCTCGCCGCCGGCCCGGATTCGCCCGGTGGTCGCCCAACCCCACCGCCACCTGCCGATCAGGTGAGGATCCC
>CANGIH010000152.1 GCA_947453875.1 Planctomycetaceae bacterium
CGCGAGATGCCGATCGTCGCGGGCAACGACATCGGGACCGTTCCGCTCCCGTCGCTGGTCGAGGTTGCGGTGGCCGCGATCGTCGCCATGGGGATCTTCTACCTCCACCTCGAGGTCGACCGCACCGTTGGCTTCCTTCATATGCCACTTCGCCTGCCGATGCTCACGATCCTCTGGATCGGCGGGGCGATGTTCCTCTTCAGCCGGATCCGGGCGTGGGGGGAGGCGATCGGGATTCCCCTCTTCGTCGCCGCGGTCGCCGCCGTGCTCCTCAAAGTCTTCCTGTGGGATCTGCCGTCTTGGGGGCTCGCCCCTGATTTCGTCTATGCCGGAGCCTGGACAGGCCACGCGGCCCTCATGCGGCTGGTCGATTTCGGGGCGGTCACCGGGTTCCTCGTCGCAATCACCGCCCTGGCCACCACCTCCAAGCCACTCGCCACGCTCCGGAAGGTGTCGGCCGTCGCCGCCGTCGCCATGCTTCTCATCTGGAGCACCCTCGAGGTCAACTCGTATCTCACCACCTTCGCCCCTGGCCTCCGTGCCGGCGGTGTGTCGATCACCTGGGCGCTGTTCGCCCTCGCCTTCCTCATCACCGGCATCCGTTCTCGTCTGGCGGCCCTCCGATACTGCGGCCTCGCCCTGTTTGCAACAGTCGCGGTGAAGGTGTTCACCAGCGACCTCGACAGTCTCGACTCCTTCTACCGGATCGTCGCCTTCCTGATCCTCGGCGTTCTCCTCCTCCTCGGCTCCTTCTTCTACCTCCGCTTCCGCGAGACGTTTTCCGTTGGACCGCCGCCGTTGGCGGGAGACGGTCCTGCACCGACCACCGCAGACCACCACGACACGGAGAACAACGCATGACCCGCCATCCTGTCCTCTTCCGGTTCCTTGTCATGGCCCTGACCTCGCTCGAACTGCACCACGCCGACGCCGCTCCGGTCGATCAGCTCCGCTATCGGCGCCCGATCAGTGTCGACGCCGCCGGGGGGGAGGAGCTTGTCGCCTTCCGCCTCGATGCCCCGGTCGCCGCGGCGACTGAAATCGGCTTTCCCGACATCCGCGTCATCGACGGCGCCGGGCAGGAGGTGTCGCGGATCATCCGTCGGGCGAGCGTCGTGAAGCTGCGGAGCGTGAGACGGTTGTTCCCTGTCGAGCAACCGCGGCTCAAGCCGCTTCCCGGCGGTGGCCTCGAAATCGAGTTCAGCATTGACCCGGAAAAACAACCTTTCTCGATCGATGGATTCCGGGTCGAGACACCGCTTCGCAACTTCGAGCAGCGCGTCCAGGTGCATCGGCTCGACGAGGCCGGTCTCTGGCAGCCGGTCGGCGACGACACCCTCCTCTTCGACTATTCCCAGTACATGGATACGCGCCAACTCGACGTGTCCTTGCCGAAGGAGCCGCGATACCCCGCCGGCGGGACCTGGAGAATCACCGTCGACGAGCCGACGATCGAGCAGCAGTCGACCCTCTCCGAGGTCGTCCGTACGCTCGAAGGGAATGCCGAGAGGAGTCGGCAGGAGAAGACGGTCGTCGTCCGTCAGCCGTTCCGGATCGATTCGATCCAGGTTTGGCACACCGACGACGCAGCCGAGATCAAGGTCGCCGAAGGCATCGAGATGCCGATCGGGGAATTCCGCGTCAAGAATGAGCCGAATGAGAAGCGGACGCGGGTGCTTGTAACGAGCGGTCGGGAACCGCTCTCCAGCTTGCGGCTCTCGGTCGCCGACCGCAATTTCGGCAGGCCTGCACGGGTGGAGCGCTCCCTGCCCGAGCCGAGGAATCGTGAAGCCGGTGGCCGCCCACGGCAAGTGCTCGGGTCTGCCTGGATCCACCGCATCGATCTCCGCGGCATCCGTTCCGAGGAGCTTGCCATCACGATCCCGGAGTCTCGTGACGCTGCCTATGAGATCGTGATCGACAACGCCGACAGCCAGCCGCTCGACATCACCGGCGTGAGCGCCGTCGGCCCGGCCTACGAGGTCGTGTTTCTCGCTCGGCAGGGGAACGTCTACCGGCTCGCCTATGGCGCCGGGAACGCCGAGGATGGTCCCTTCCCGGCGCCGCACTACGACACGGTGGCGATCGACGCCGCCCTTGCCGCCGGGAAGCTGCCGCTGGAGGGAGCGCTCGGGGAGGTCGAGGAGGTTCCCTTCGAGGCTCCAACGCGGCCGTGGCTCGCCCGGCTGCTGGGCAACCCGTGGCTGATCGGCGGGACGATTCTCCTTCTCGCTGCGCTCCTCGGAGTGTCGCTGTTCTCGGCGGCCAAACGACTCGACACCAAGGAGTAGGTCAGACGGTCTGCCGAAAGGCCGGGAGGACGGCGAAGTCGAAGACCACAACGCGCGCAAGACAAGGAACGACGATCGCCTTGACGCGCTCGTGCTCCGGGTGGGGGAGGTAGGTGTCGCGGGCCGCGGCGTTTTCAAACGTCATGATGAAGCCATGGGTGAACCCATCGTCGAGCCCCTCGGGGCTGTCGTACGCTCCGTGCACCATGTCGAGGAGTCCCGGGATCCTCCCCACCATCGCCCGCATCTCGGCGAAGCAGTGGTCGATCTGTGCGGGATCGATCCCCGGCTTGAAGGAGAAGACCCCGAAATGCTTGACCTGTGACATCGGGCGTTCCCGGAGAGGTTCGGCGGGTGGAGCGAAAGGGGACGCAACTCCGCTGATGATACCGCTCGGAGCGTCGGCGGTGGCCCCTCGTCCGGCGGGGGATCAGCCCGTTGTCCGCATTCCCGCGGCGATTCCCTGGACGCACAGCCGCAACAGACCCCGGTGCTCGTCCGGGGATGGGGCCGTGGCGAGGTCCGCGGTCGCCCGGCGACGGCGCATGAACTCGATCTGGATGAGATTGAGCGGGTCGACGAAGGGATTCCGCATCTCGATCGAGCGGCGGAACCAGGGGGTGGTGGCAAGCAGTTCGCCGCCGCCGACGATGTCGAGGATCCCCTGGCGGGCCCGATCGCGCTCGGCGGCGATCCGCTGCCAGATCCGGCGGCGGACGTCGGAATCGTCGGCGAGCTCGGAATAGCGCTGCGCGATCGCCATGTCGGCCTTTGCCAGAGCGAGCGTGGCATTGTCGATCGTCGCCTGGAAGAAGGGCCAAAGCCGGTACATGTCGTGGATCCGCTGCCAGCCATGCCGGTCGTCGTATTTCACCTCCGTCAGCGCCGTCCCCAGGCCGTACCAGGCAGGGATCATGCATCGGCTCTGCGTCCAGGCGAACACCCAGGGGATCGCGCGGAGGTCGTCGAGCGACCGGCCGGCGTCGCCCCGTCGTCGCGATGGACGCGATCCGATGGGAAGATTCTCGATCTCCTCGATCGGTGTCGTCTGCTCGAAGTAACCGATGAATCCGGGCTGGTCGACCAGTTCACGGTAGACCGCGTACGACCGGGCCGCCATTTTCTCCAGTAAGTCGGTCCATTCGGGCCTGGGGGTCGTTTTCCGCGTCGTCGAGGCCATGAGTGTGGCCCAGGTCACCTGCTCGAGATGGCGGCCGGCGATCTGGGCGTCGTCGTAGCGTTCCGCGAGCACCTCCCCCTGCTCGGTGAGCCGGAGGCTGCCATCGAGTGATTCCGATGGCAGCGAGAGGATGCCGCGGGCGGCCGGGCCGCCACCGCGGCCGAGGGATCCCCCTCGCCCATGGAAGAAGGTGAGCTTCACCCCGCGGGCTGCGGCCGCCTCGTGGAGCCGTTCCTGGGCTGCCTGCAGCCCCCAGCAGGCGGCGAGGTAGCCACCATCTTTCGTGCTGTCGGAGTAGCCCACCATCACCACCTGCCGGCGTCCCCGACCGGCGAGATGGGATGCATACTCCGGTTGATCGAGGATCGCGGCGAGCGTCTCGTGGCCGTGGGCGAGGTCGTTGATCTTCTCGAGCAACGGCACGACCGCGATGTCGGTGGCGGCGACCGGTTCCCCCTTCTCCCGGGCCGCAGCCTGTGCCTGCCGCCACAGCCAGAGGACCGTGAGCACGTCGGCGGGGGTCCGCGTCAGGCTGACGATCGCGCCGCCGAGGCACTCGGGGCCGAACCGCACGCTCGCCCGGTGAAGCAGACTGAACAGCCGCAGTGTGTCGAGGGCGAGCGGATCGAGGCGATCTTCAGGGATCGTCCCCACCCCTCCGAGGGAAGCGGCGAGGATCGCCACCCGTCCCTCCGGATCGGCAGCTTCGTACGCCCCCTCCGGGCAGATGCCGGCCGCAGCGAGGATCTGCCCCATGATCCCCTCGTAGGCCCGCGCATCCTGGCGGACGTCGAGACGGGTCATGTGAAGGCCGAAGGTTCGCACCAGATCGAGCCAGCGCCGGGGCGCCGAGTCCCCCTGGAGAAGCCGGTCGCTGGCGAGGGCTTCAAGGAGCCGCTCCGCATCGGTGATGAAGGCGGCATGCGAGGGGTAGGCGGCGGGAGGCGAGGCATCTTCGTCGAGCCGCACACGCCGCGAGGCCTCGAGACGGAAGCGGATCATCCGTACCCAACGTCTGTAGATCTCGTGGGGGGCGATCGCTTCCAGCGCCGTTGCCAGTCCGGCATGCTCGTCGACAAGCGCGGCGAGCCGCGCCGCCAGCGGGCTGGATCCGGCGGCGAGCTCCTCCGAGGCGGTGAGCAGGTCGTGGAGATGGTCGCACTGCTCGAGGTGCCTGTCGACGGCCTCCTCACGCATCCGTTGGAGCGTCTGTCTGGTGATGTCGGCGGTCACGAACGGATTGCCGTCCCGATCGCCCCCCATCCACGATCCGAAGGAGAGGAAGGCCGGCACATCGGGGAGCTCGCCTGGATACCACTCGGCGAGACCACGGCGGAGTGATTCGTAGACTCCCGGCACCGCCTCCCACAACCGCGGCATGAGCGACAGCCCGCGTTCCACTTCGTCCAAGACGCTTGGCCGCGTCGGCCTGAGGAAGGCGGTCTGCCAGAGGACGGCCAGCTCCCCGTGGATGTCGGCCTCGAGCCTGGCACGCTCCCGCGGCAGAAGGTCGTCTCGATCGAGTTCCTGGAGGGCATGCCGCATGCGTCGGAGCTTCGAGCGGATCGAACGCCGTTTCGCCTCGCTGGGGTGAGCGGTGAACACGAGTTCGACCGAGAGGCGCTCGAGTGCCGCGGCCACCTCGCCAGATCGGAAGCCGAGCGCCTTCAACTCCCCGATGGCGGCCGACGGCGACTCGGCCGGCGGCTCCGGATGCCGCTGCTGCTCCCGCTCACGGAGGACGCGCACCCGCTGACGGTCTTCGGCGATGTTGGCCAGATCGAAGTAGATCGAGAACGCTTCGGCGACGAGCCTCGCCCGGGGGGCGTCGAGCCCCTCGATACATTCGGCCAGTGCCGCCTCGGCCCCCTGTTTGCCCGCCCGCCGCTCATGCGAAAGCGATCGGATCCATTCCACGAGCCGGGCCACGTCGTCTCCCGCCTGTTCGACGATCACCTGTCCGAGGAGGGAATCGAGGAGCCGGACGTCGCGGAGCAGGAGGGCATCGTCAGCCACGGGGCAGATTCCGGAGCGGGGTGCAGGGCAGAGGTCTGAATCCCCCATGGAAACAGCAAACCCTGCGCCGGGCAACCTCCCGATTCGTGCAGGCTGCAGGGAGGGCCTGTTTTCACTAGCATGGATGTGTTTCGTGGGTCGAGGCTGCAGGGGGGCGAGGCGGCGGGGAGGGGGAGCGGCTGACCCTGTGAGGGCAGGGCATGCCCTCTCTTCAGGCATCGCATCCGAGTGGCGACTGTCGAGGATCGGCCGACTGCTACACTTCCACACCGTCGAAGCGGCGTGGGAGGAGCAGATGGTCGGGCCGATCGCGGATGGGGAGGACGGGGGGGAAATGCCTTCGCCACGGGGCGACTTCCGGCCTGATGCGGCCTGGCAATTGGCGGCTCTGTGCGTGGCGCTGGTCGCCTGGGGCTGGCTCCTTTCGGGCCTCCGTCATCGTCCGACGGAGTTGGCCACCCTCGTGGCGGCGATTCCGATCCTCGCCATGGTCGGGCAGGGGATCGCCCGGTTTGCCGGTCCCTCCCGCTCCGTGGCCGGGGTGGCTGCCACGGCTGTCGTCGGTTTCACGGGTCTGATCATTCTCACTGGCGCCAATCCGCTGACGCTCCTCTGCTTCGCGTTCGGCCTCCTCAAGCCAGCCGCCTGGCAGGGGGATCACCTCCTCCTCCGCGTCATTCCGCTGGCGATGGTGGCGGCGCATCCTCTGCGACCGTCGTGGCCGATGGCCGTCGTCTCGGCGCTGGGGGTCACCGCTTTTCTGGGAATCGCACTTTTGATCCTCGGGGTGGCCGCGTGAGCGACGGAAGTCGCGGGGTGGTACACTCCCCGTCCCGCCTTCTTTTTCCCGCCAGCCCACCAACGATCGGCCCGCCTCTTGACCATCGAGCCTCCCGTCGCCGCGGATTCCGCGGGCGGCGCCGCCGAGACGACCTTCGCGTCGCTCGGTCTCTCCCCC
>CANGIH010000153.1 GCA_947453875.1 Planctomycetaceae bacterium
CCGCGGACGGGGAAACACTCCTTCACGCTCACCGGCACGCCGGCGAGTGGACCGCACGGCCAGTCGTCCACCCGCCGCGCCTCCTCCGCGGCGACGGCGAATCGCTGCTGGATGAGCGCGTTCAATCGGCCGTGGGCCTTCTGGCAGCGATCGACCCGGTCGGCGACGACGTCCGCGGCAGACCGGGTGCGGTCGATGACCGCCGTCACGATCCCCCGTATCGACTCCCCACCGGGGGACGACGGCATGCCGACACCAGCCGCGGCGATGTGCCCCCCCCCGGCATCAGAAGCCGTCGTCACTTGGCAGGGCTCCTTCCGGCGCGGGGGCCGATTCGTCGAGTCCCGGGCCGACCGCTCCAGCATCGCCAAGAGGGGAGCAATCCACCATCCACATTGTCGATGAATCGGCCAGCACACCGGTGGCGATCACCCGGTCACCCGCCAATCCTTCCGGCGCATTCCGCGAGAGGAACGAGATGGCTGTCGGCGATTCCCCAGCGAGGGTGAGGCGTCCACCCCACCATGGCCCCACCCTGTGAACCGACTCGAGGCTCCCGATGACGATTGCCCCGGCTGCAGGCCGGCGTTCGCTCGCCAGCCACATGGCGCCGAGATCGGCAATCGATTCCAGTCGCGCAGCCGTGGGATCGGTACCGGGCGCTCCGACCAGCCCACGGCGAAACGCTGCGAATCGATCGTGCCCCGCCGTCGCCGGCAGCCCGGCCTCCACCGACACCCGTTCAAGATTGGCAAGCTCGCCAGCCACGTCGCTCAGAGCGCGGTACCACTCCACGAGCGCCTGGTCACGGGCGACGGGATCGCCGTCACGATCGGGTCCATCGATCCGTTCCGCCGCCACCACAGCGCGGTCGATCGCCCCTTCGAGCCCCGCCAACTCGATCGCCGGCATCGGAGCAGCCGCCGGGGCCGACACCTCGGGAACCGCAAGCGACTCGGAGAGGTCTGGCTCGACAAGACGAGCCACTTCGCTCTCGGCCAATCTTTCGAGCAGAGCCTCTTCCGAGCCCGGGGGATCGGGCGGGCTTGTGACCGCGCCGGCGGCTTCATCGGGGGCGGCGGCCGCCGCAGGCAAGGCTTCCTCCGCCCCGGTTTGCGGCTCCATCGATGACGCCGACTCGTCGGGGGCGACCGCCGGAGTGGCGGGCGTATCGACCTCCGTGACGCCGCTTCCCGTGGCATCGGCGACCGGCAATTGGTCGAGCGTCCCTGCCGTGGCGAGCGCCGGAGTCGCCACGGCCGTGCCACGGCCGCCGCTGCGTTGCCCGGGCTGGAACTTGGCTGGCAGGAGGAATGCCACCGACTCGGGCATATGACGCGTGAGTTGGAACGGATCCCGCCCCAACCCCCAGAGCAGGATCGCGAGCGTCACCGGGATGGCGAGCACCCCTCCGAGCACCACTCCCAAAAGCTGCCCCAATCCACTTCCAGGCTTCGCGGGACGCGAGGCCGAGGGGGTGATTGCGCCGGCCGCAACAAGCGGCCCGCCGACAGCCGCTCCTCCAGAAAAATCGATCGCTTCACCCGGGGTATCTCCCAACCCCTGCGAGTCACCAGTGAAGGAGTCGGAAGCGAGGGCCTGCTCGGCCGTATCGACACTCCCCAAAAAGGCACCGAAGCCGACTGACTCCGATGGAGCGTCATCCGGCACCTCGGCGACGATGTCGCCCCAGTCATCTCCCGACTTGATGGCGTCGGCTTCCTTTTCATCCGATCTCACCGATGCGGGATCGCCTCCCACCGGGTCTTCCGCTGATTCGTCGTGCCAAGGGGCATCGGCATCATCGTCGCTGGCCTGCCGCACCAACCGCGAGTCTGCTGCCGGCAGCCCGGGAATGGCATCGCTGGCTGAGGTGATCCCCGAGCGCCCGGTGCCGATCTCGACCCGTGAGGAATGCGAGACCCCTGATTCGTCCGCAAGGTCGTCAGTCCCTGACGCCACGATGTCGCCGACGGCACTGTTTCCGGTCACCGTCGGCGGATCGAGCCATCCTTCCGGCATGCCATCGACCCGCGATTGATCCGCTGCCTGGTCGTCGGGGAAGATGCCGTCGGGCGACACCGCCACGGCCAGTTCGTCGAGGCTGAAGGTGGAACGCTCCACCAGTTCGATCGATTCCCACGCGTCAGACGCCTCCACGCCGGAAAACTCATCGGAGTCTCCACCCGACTTGGTCGCACCATCGCCCGTCGCCCCGGCATCAACCAAAGGCTCGGCGTCCGGCCGGAGTTCGTCATCCCGATTCATGTCTTTCCCCTCGTGGCCCCCTGCAGTTCGGCTCCCCACTCACGGTCCGGCCCGTGAAGGCCAGACCCGGGCGGCGGACACGCCGACTCGATCGGACGAGTGTACCCCGGCGTAGGGGGCGAGTCACCGCGCGGGATGCCAGACCGCCGGGCCTGCTCACCGACATTTTCACCCCGGGGCCAAGGAGGCAGCCAGCCCGTGGGCGGGTCCATATCGGCGCCAAAGACTCTCGAGGAGCCACTGCTCCGAGACCGGCATCCCTGTCGCCTCGACGACGAGCGCCCCCGAATCACGCAGCCGCCCGTGCCGATGCACCCTGAGCCGAAGCCATTCCAGCAGCGACGCGAACCGCCCGGCGGCGATGTCCTCGGCGAGCGATGGAAGATCGCGTTCCGCGGCGGCCATCAATTGGGCTGCAAACACATTGCCGAGGGTGTAGGTGGGGAAGTAGCCGATCAGCCCCGCACTCCAATGGATGTCCTGAAGCACACCCTCGGTCGGCGTCGGAGGGCGGAGTCCGAAATCACGCTCGTACCGTTCATCCCACGCGGCAGGCAGATCGGCCACTGAGAGATCACCGCGAACCAGTGATCGTTCCAGATCGAAGCGGATCATGACATGGAGGTTGTAGGTCACCTCGTCGGCCTCGACGCGGATCAACGATGGCTGCACGGCGAGCAACGCCCGCTGGACGATCTCCGGGGAGCTGGCGGCAAACACGCCGGGAAATGCCGTGCGGGCGTGCGGCAGACACCACTCCCAGAAAGGCAGCGACCGGCCAACCAGATTCTCCCACAGCCGCGACTGCGATTCATGGATTCCCAGCGACGTCGCTTCGCCGCCAGGGAGCCCGAACGACTCCGGAGGGAGTCCCTGTTCGTAGAGGCCGTGCCCTGCCTCATGGAGCACGCCGAACAGGGCCGTGGGGAGGAACTGCTCGTCCCATCGCGTTGTCAGGCGACAATCGTGTGGACCCGTGGTGCTGCAGAATGGATGGGTCGAGGTGTCGAGGCGGCCACGAGTGAAGTCGTAACCGATCCGTCCGGCCACGTCACGGACGAATCGATCTTGGACGTCACGCGGCACGTGGTGGTGGAGGATCCCGTCGTCGGGGCGGCTCGGCGAGGAGTCACAGGCCCTCACGAGCGCCACGATCTTCGGCCGGAGGCGATCGAAAAGGCCGGCCACCTCGCCCGCTCTCGCCCCCGGTTCGTAGTCGTCCAGGAGCGCATCGTAGGGATCGAGGTCCGGGTTTTGGCAGGCCGCCTGTTCACGCTTGAGCGCGAAGATCCGCTTGAGGCTCGGTGCCAACAGCGACCAATCGGATGTTCGCCTCGCTTCGGCCCAGGCCTGCTGCCCGTCGATGCATGCTCCGGCGATCTCCGCAACGAGCCGGGCGGGGAGGCGGACATGCTTGCGGTGATCGCGGAGAAGGAGGTGGACCGTGGCCTGTTCGTCAGTCGTCCAGTCACCGCCATCGGCCGTCAGTCGGGAAAGTTCCTCCAGACGCTCTCCCTGCGCCGGATCGGTACGCGATCCATGGACCACCGCCGCCACGGCAGCCACCTGCTCCGCCCGGTGGGGGCCCGCAGCCGTGGGAAGGAGCACCTGCTCGTCCCACCCGAGCAGGGCCTCGACCGATGAGAGCACCGCCCCCCGGCGGGCATGGGCGACGGCCTCGGCATACAGCGACCTGCCAGCGGCGGACGAATGCGGGACTGCGGCGTGGGGTTGCATGGGGGGAGAGTATGCTCCCCTTGCTCACCCTGGCAACCACCGGCCAGGTGTGGCTCGACTGGAGTCCCCCGCCCCACTCGGCCGCCAGGACCCGGGGCCAGGAAACGGAGAACGGCATGCTCGACGCACTGGTCATCGCCCCCCACCCGGACGACGCCGAACTCGGCATGGGGGGCACCATCGCCCTCATGCTCGCCAAGGGGATGAAAGTCGGCGTCCTCGACCTCACCGACGGGGAGCCGACTCCGCGAGGCACACCGGAAATCCGGGCCCGGGAGACGGCCGCGGCTTCGGCGGCGCTTGGCCTGTCCTGGCGGGAGAATCTCGGCCTTCCCAATCGCCGCCTCAGATCCACGCTTGCGGCCCGTGCCGCCCTCGCGGGCGTCATTCGCCAGACCCGCCCGCGTTGGTTGTTCTCGCCACACTGGGTCGACGCGCACCCCGACCACGTCGCCGCCACCCGCCTGGTCGACGCGGCCCGTTTCTGGGCGAAGCTCACGAAGTGCGACCTGCCTGGCGAACCGTGGCATCCCGCACGGATCTATCACTACCCCTGCGTGCACCTGAAGGTGGTGGTGAATCCGGCATTCGTCGTCGATATTAGCTCGACCTGGGATCTCAAGGCCCGCAGTCTCGCCTGTTACGCCAGTCAATTTCCTCCCGCGGGGTCTTCCCCATCCGCGCCATCGGTCCTCGACCGCGTGGACGCTGCGGCAAGCTGGTGGGGCGCGATGATCGGGGTGGCACGCGGGGAGCCGTTCACTGCCCGGGAACCGATCGGCCTGAGGGGTTTTGGCGACCTTTTCTGACGGGCGAACTGGCAATGGGGACAGATCGGCCACCCGGGCAATCTGCGCCCATCGCCGCGACCGGGGGCGCCGGAGGCGGACGCCGGGAACTGGCCGGATCGGAACGATTCGGGGGGCAGTCCCCGGAATCATGCGGCCCTCCCTGCCTGTGGGCCGATATCGCAAGAGCGTGCGCCGCGAACGTTCTCCGGTCCTGTCGACCCGAAGGTCTTCACCATGCCCGCCCGAGACATCAACGTGATCGCCCTCGTCAAGGGTGGGGAGCGGTACGTGTTCCTGTATGACGACGACAGCCGGGCTGAAGCGATCCGCACGCTCGGGCGCTTCGCCGCCCACCCGGACCTCAGCTTCTCCTGGCACGACGCTGCCGTGCTCGGCGACAAAGTCCGCCACGCCACCCCGAAGGTGAATCGCGTCCGTTTCGTGCCACCGGCCGACCGGGCGGCCTGACGCCTGCTCGAGGTGGGTTCTTCCGGTCAACCACCTCGACACCCGCCCAGCATGCCCGCTCCATCGCACGGACTTCCGGACGGATTCACCGCGGTGATCGATCGCTTCCTCCGGGCGATGGTCGCCGAAAAAGGCGCCTCGCCGCTGACGGTGAAGAGCTACCGGGAGGATCTTCTCCAATTGGCGGATTTTCTCCTCTCGGCCGGCTGCAGGGGACCGGGGGATGCCTCGAGTGCGGTCCTCCGCAGGTTCGCCGGCGGGCTCCACGCCTCCGGGTATGCGCCGGCAACCGTGGCCCGCAAACTCGCGAGCACCAGGAGCTTCTACGCTTTCGGCCAGCGAGAAGGGTGGATACGAACGAATCCGGCCAAGCCACTCCGCGGACCGAAGCGATCCAGAAAACTGCCCAAATTCCTCACGGGTGAGGAAATCGCCAGACTGCTTGCCGCCCCCCAGGCCAAGGCCCCCGGAGGGCTCAGGGACCGGGCCATCCTTGAACTGATGTATTCGGCAGGACTTCGCGTCGCGGAGTTGGTCGGCCTGGACGACGCCGATCTCGATCTCCGTGGTGGCACGGTCCGCGTGAGGGGGAAAGGACGGCGAGAACGTCTGGGGATCGTCGGGGCCCATGCCCGCAGGGCGATCGAGGCGTGGCTGGCCTCCCGCCCGCAGCGGCGCTCCGTGGCCGGCACCCGTTCTGCCATGCCTGGCACCAAGCCGCCGCAATCAGTGCGGACGGCACTGTTCACGAATCGACTCGGCACGCGCCTGTCGGTTCGTGGCGTGGCCCGTCTCCTCGAAAAGCATCTGGCCACAGCCGAACTGTCGCGGCGTGCCAGCCCGCACACGCTCCGACACAGTTTCGCAACCCATCTTCTCGACGGGGGCGCCGACATCCGCAGCGTGCAGGAGTTGCTTGGCCACAAGAGCCTTGTCACCACGCAGATCTACACCCACGTGACGACAACCAGACTGCTTGACGCGTTCGACAAAGCCCACCCGCGTGCCCGCTGATCCCCGCCCTGCTTCATACCAACCCGCGTCGCACCGCCCAGACGGCGGCTTGGGTCCGATCGGTGACGGCGATCTTGCGGAGGATGTTCTGGACGTGCTCCTTGACCGTCTCCACGCTGATGGTCAACGACTGGGCGATCTCCTTGTTGGAAAGCCCGAGCGCC
>CANGIH010000154.1 GCA_947453875.1 Planctomycetaceae bacterium
AGCCGGTCTGGGCGACGAGTGCCTCGCAGCCTGTGATCCCGGCGTCGCAGCCTTCGAGCGCGTCTTTGCGCGCGGCGGAATCGGTGGCCAGATCGGCCGCCAGCCCGCCGCCATCATCGACACGGAGCGTGGCGCAGGGCACCCCGGAAAGGAGCGGCTCGACGAGCGGATGGGCATGCCACGCCACCCGTTTCCAGTCCCGTTCTCGGGCCATGGCGAAGAGCAGGTCCTGGGCGGCGTGGATCGTCGGCACGCGGTGGAAGATCGCTTTCAGTCGCCCGAGGTTCTCCGCGAGGAGCGCGAGCCTCTCCGCCACGGTCTCGCCTCCATCGGGCAGCCAGGGGCGGGCTTGCTCGAGCGCCAAAACGGGGAGCATTCCCTTGGGGGGCGGCGCGGCATGCGCGGCAGACCCGTGGCCTGAGAGCTCGCCGGCACGTTGATGGGGCCCCGGGCCAGCCACCGAGAGCGCTTCGCGGATGCGGGCCAGGATCGTGTCGCGGGCATTCATCGCCCACCTCCCCGTGCCGGCGATACCGCCGGCGATGCCCGGTGCCGCCACTGGTCGCGGAAGCTCCGCGCCGGTGCCTGCGGCAGATCGCGGCTCGCGATCCAGTCGCGGAGCAGCGGGGGGCGGAGTTTCTTGAGGAGCCACAGCGAACGGCGGAAGAGGGCCCCCCCGGCGGCGAACAGCCGCGGGCGGGCCGCCACCGCCGCGAACATCCGGTGCCCCATCCGCTCGAGTCGCGAAGGGGCCGTGCGGGCGGCATTGCGGCGATTGTGGAGAAGGTGATGGTGGATGTCGATCCGCACCGGACAGGCGTCGGTGCAGGCGCCGCACAGCGAGCTTGCCTGGGAGAGATGGTTCCAGTCGGACAGGCCGCGGAGGTGGGGGGTGATCACCGAGCCGATCGGCCCCTGGTAGGTGGTGCCGTAGGTGAAGCCGCCGACGTTCTTGAAGATCGGGCAGACGTTGAGACAGGCCCCGCAGCGGATGCACTGGAGGCTGTCGCGCTGTTCGGGATCGGCGAGAATCGCCGAGCGGCCGTTGTCGAGGAGGACGACGTGCATCTCCCGCGGGCCATCCACCTCGCCGGCCGCCCGCGGGCCACCGTAGAGGGTGTTGTAACAGGTGAGGGGTTGGCCGGTCCCGGCGGTGGCGAGCATCGGCAGCAGCACCGCCAGGTCGTCGAGCCGCTCGACGCACTTCTCGATTCCCACGAGGGCCACATGGACACGCGGCAGCGCCGCGGTGAGCCGGGCGTTGCCTTCGTTTTCGGTGATCGAGATCTGCCCCGTCTCAGCGACGAGGAAATTGCCCCCGGTGATCCCCACGTCGGCCTCGACGTAGAGCCGCCGCATGTGACGGCGGGCGATCATCGTCAGTTCCTCGGGGCTGTCGGTGGGGGCGCTGCCGAGATGCTCCTGGAAGAGCTTGCTGATCTCCCCGCGGCGGACATGCATGCAGGGAAAGACGAAATGGAAGGGGGGCTCGCCACGGAGTTGCTGGATGAACTCCCCGAGGTCGCTCTCCACGACGCCGTAGCCCTCCTTCTCGAGGGCGGCGTTCAAATGGATCTCCTCGCTCGTCATGCACTTGCTCTTGATGATCGCCCTGGCGCCGGCGGCCGCGATGATCCCCAGGATGATCTCCCGCCCCTCGGCGGCGTCACGGGCCCAGTGCACCCTGCCCCCACGCGCCTCGAAAGCCTCGGCGAAACGGACGAGCATCTCGTCGAGACGGTTGACGGCATTCCATTTGGCGAGGTTGGCGGCGTCGCGGGCCTGCTCCCAGTCGCGGTAGCGGGCCTTCTGGCCGTCACGGGTGGCGTAGTAGCCGGCCAGGGCGCGGCGAAGGAAGGCCCGGTGGTCGGTGTCGCGGACATACGCTCCGGCGTCGCGGAGGAATCGCTTCTTCGCCCCGTGTGGCAGCTCGTCCGCCGTCGCCGATTGCCCGGCAAGGGTCGATGGGGACTCGGTCGACGATCGGGCAATGGGGGGCGTCATGGGAGCGGGTGGAGGAGGCGTGGGTCGGGCCACTTCGATGATAGCCGTCGCGGCGCCCTCCCCACATCGGCAAAAGCCCGATCGGTCAGCCTCTCACGTGGATTTTCCCCTCTCGACAGGCTAAAACCGCGGGTTCGGGACTGGGCAAGTGTGGGGCCGCGGTGGCACCCCAGACCGGTGGGATCCAGGGCGGGTGAGACGTGGTCGTACCCCCTTCGTTTGCTGAGAACCTTCTCTGGTCGGGTGGCCTGTGGGTCGCCTTGGCGGCCGTGTGGGCCTCCATCTGCATGTGGGTCGACCGAGACGCCCGCCAGGTGTTCGGCAACGCCCTTCCCTGGAATCTTCTCTTCGCCGCCGTCGGGGTACTCTTCTTCGTCGCCTCCTGGCAGGCCGGGCTCGGGCCGCTCCCCCTCTTCGCCCTCCTCATCCCGGCGATGATCCTCGGGTATGTCGCCCTCCGTGACACGAAGGCCCGGCCGACCGACAAGATTCTCTCCGCCACGTTCGCCCGCCGGATGGGTCGGAGGCTGGCGGTGAAGCTGGGGATGGAGCGGGAATTCGACAAGATCGTCGCCGCTCCCGCCTCGACAGGCGGCCTGACGAGGTCCGGCCCTGCACCGCGGATCGTGCTGCTCAAGAAGGACGGCACCACCGTGGACGGCAAGGGAGCGGGGCTCGACCGCGAGACATCCCAGGCGGTCAAGACCGTGCAGGACATGTTCCTCAAGGCGGTCGAACTGCGGGCCACCGACATCCACGTCGAGCCGAAGAGCGGTGAGGAATATGTCGTTCGCTGCCGCATCGACGGCATCCTGCAGAACGTGGTGTCGATTCCCGGCGAGGATGGAAAAGCGGTGCTGTCGGCGATGAAGGTCCTCGGCGACATGGACATCGCCGAGAAGCGCCGGCCGCAGGACGGCACCTTCACCGTCCTCATGCAGGAGCGCCGGTTCGACGTCCGTGCCGCCTCCGCGCCGACGAACTTCGGCGAGAAGATGGCCCTGCGACTCCTCGACGCCGACGGCGGGATCGTCAAGGGGGGGCTGGGCTCGATCGGCATGAAGGATGCGGTCGTCGCGCAGCTCCGCGAGATCATCCAGCAGCCCCACGGGATGCTGATCGTCTGTGGACCCACCGGGTCGGGGAAGACGACGACGCTCTACTCCGCCCTCTCCGAGATCGACGTCCTCTCCAAGAACATCATCACGATCGAGGATCCGATCGAGTACCGACTCGAGGGCATCTCCCAGACGGCCGTCAACGTCGCCGCCGAGCTGACCTTC
Source organism: Planctomycetaceae bacterium (assembly GCA_947453875.1). Taxonomy (GTDB): domain Bacteria; phylum Planctomycetota; class Planctomycetia; order Pirellulales; family UBA1268; genus QWOP01. Next base: position 3,288 of record CANGIH010000154.1, read on the forward strand.
GCCAAGATCCTCCGCTCGACACTCCGCCAGGATCCCGACGTGATCCTCGTCGGCGAGATCCGCGACAAGGAGACGGCGGAGATCGCCATGCAGGCGGCAATGACGGGCCACTTCGTCTTCACGACGCTCCACGCCAACGACGCCCCCACCACCATCACCCGGCTCCTCGACATCGGCGTCGAGGCGACGCTCATCCAGTCGGCGGTGTCGGCGGTGCTCGCCCAGCGGCTCGTCCGCGTCCTCTGCCCGAAGTGCAAGGAGCCGGTGAAGCTCTCCGACGACGTCAAGCAGAAGTGGGGCATTCCTGTCGGCAAGGATGTGACGGTCTACCAGGAGAAGGGGTGCGCGGCGTGCCATGGCACCGGCTTCAAGGGGCGCACCGGGCTGCACGAACTGATGCTGTTTGACGGTGGCGTCCGCGAGCTCCTCGTCGGCCGACCCTCGATCCAGGCGATCCGTCAGGCGGCGCGCAAGGCGGGCATGAAGACCCTCCTGGAGGCGGGCATCAGCAAGGTGCTCGCCGGCGTGACGAGCGTCAACGAAATGCAGCGGGTGGCGAAGTGACGGGAATCCCCATGCTCCTTGCCGATTCGATGCTCCAGGGGTCGGCCGACCTGATCACATTCGCGATCATCGGCCTGCTCGCCTGGCTCGGCTCCCGCTACGGCCTTTTCCTCGCCACGGTGTGGGGCCTGCAGGCACTCGCCACGGTGGTGCTGGCGTTCGCGCTGACGGATCGGGTCGATGGCCTCCTGGCGTGGGCCGGGATGCACGACGGCAGCGAGTTCGGGATGATCTGGCGGCAGTCGATCGCGTTCGTGACGAGCCTGGCCGTCGTGGCGATCGCCGCGCGCGTGGCGATCGGGAGCGCGATCAAGGAGGGGGCGACAAACTATCCGCCGCTGGTCGATCTCGTCGGAGGAGGAGTTGTCGGGGCGCTGGCCGGGAGTGTCGTGGCCGGCATCCTCCAGGTGGCGCTCGCGCTCGCCCCCCTCCCCGCATGGGCGGCATTCGATCACTCCAAGGTGGGTTGGGATCTCGGCAAGGGGATCATCGAGCTTGTCGCCAAGTGTGCCCCGCTTTCCAAGGATGATCTCGCGACCATGATGGATGGGGAGCCTGGATTTCCCGTCGAGAAGGCGGAGCTCGAGAAGCCTCCGGCGGCGCCTGTCGATCCCAACCAGCCTCCGGTGGAGAAGATCGAACTGCCGCAGTGGAGCGAGGTGTTCGCCGACATCAACTGGAATCAAAAGTGGGACGAGGGAGAGAAGTACATCGACGCCGACAAAAACGGCGAGTTCAGCTGGGTGCTGCGGAGCAACGATCGCAACACGAGCAAGACCCGCGACATCGGTCTCCGCGAACGCTACACCCTTGGCCCCTGGGTGACCGTCAGGACGCTCGAAAAGCAGGAGGTGCAACGACTCCAGCGGGCGGGGAAGCTGGGGCCCGTGTTCGGCCTTCCCTATCCGCCGCCCGGTGGAATGGCCCCCGGTGCGACGCCGCCGCCAGCGGTCACGCCGCCAGCCGGCGTCGGGACTCCGCCAACCGTCCCGCCGGTTCAACCTGGACAGCCCGCCGCGCTCCCTGAGGTTCCTGCACAAGCGCCGCCAGCCGCGCAGGTACCGCAGCCCCCTGCCGGCCAACCAGCCCCCGGCGCAGGCACGCCTCCCGGAGTGCCGAAGCAACCTGGCCAGCCCTCGGGAACAGCACCCCCCTCCGCGCCGATCAGCCCTCCGGAGTCGACCCCGGGTGCCCCTGCTCCGAGTGAAAGCGTTCCCGGCGCTCCTCCTCCGCCGAGCGAGTCTCCGGCAGCCACCAAGGAGACACCCAAGCCTCCGGCCCGGAATCCCAGTCCCTTCAAGCCGGCCCCGAAGAAGTAGCGGACGTCCGGCCACGCGTGGCCCGGGGCCGCTCCGCAGGCGCCCGGCCGGTCAGGTCGAGGCGAGGACCTCGGCGAGGTGGATCGTGCGGGCCTTCTTGCCCTGGCGGGAAAGCCAGCCGTCGATCTGGAGCTGGCAACTCGGGTCGCTCGACACGATCCAGTCGCATTCGGTGCGGGCCAGTGACCCCGCCTTCACTTCCGCCATCGCGGTGGAGATCATCGGGAACTTCACGCTGAAGAGTCCGCCGAAACCGCAGCAGCTCTCCTGCTCGTCGCACTCGACCAGTTCGAGGCCCTCGACCGCCGCAAGCAGCTTCCGTGGTGCCTCTTTGATCCTCAGCTCGCGGAGGCCGTGGCAGCCGTCGTGGTAAGTGACGCGGTGGGGGAAGCGGGCCCCGACGTCGGTGACGCCGAGGCGATCGACGAGGAATTCCCCGAACTCGAACGTCCGCGAGGCGAGGTCGAGCGCGCGCTCTTCGTGCGGGGTGCCGGCGAGGAGTTCCGGGTAGAAGACGCGCATCATCGCGACGCACGAGCCGCTCGGGCCGACCACCGCGCCTGCGCCGGCGAAGACGTCCAGGGCCCGGATCGCCACGGAGCGGGCTTCCTCCCAGTACCCGGAGTTGAAGCTCGGCTGGCCGCAGCAGGTCTGTGCCGGACGGAACGACACCCGATGCCCGAGCCGCTCGAGCACCGTGGCCACCGCCATCCCCGTCCGCGGGCACATCTGGTCGACGAAGCAGGGGATGAAGAGATCGACGTCCATCACTTCTTCTTATTCTTGCGATCGATTGCCCGGACCATCGCGGCGCCCATGTCGGCAGGACTCGCCGCGACCTCGATGCCGGCGTCCTTGAGCGCGGCGAGCTTCGCCTCGGCCGTTCCCTTGCCGCCGGAGATGATGGCGCCGGCATGGCCCATCCGCTTCCCCGGAGGGGCGGTCTGGCCGGCGATGAAGGCGGCCACCGGCTTGGTGACATGGTGCTTCACGAATTCCGCGGCCTCCTCCTCCGCTGATCCTCCGATCTCACCCATCATCAGGATCGAGTGGGTGTCGGGATCGGCCTCGAAGAGGGCGAGGATGTCGATGAAGCTCGAGCCGACGAGGGGATCGCCGCCGAGGCCGACGCAGGTGCTCTGGCCGTGGCCGAGTTGGGTCAGCTGCCAGACCGCCTCGTAGGTCAGTGTGCCGGAGCGGCTCATCACGCCGACATGTCCCGGCGTGTGGATG
>CANGIH010000155.1 GCA_947453875.1 Planctomycetaceae bacterium
CCCCGTGACGACTTGGCCCAGGGCCCGGGCGTGATCATCGATCCCCGCCCTTGGGCTGGCATAGCCGAACGTCATCACGGTGCCCCCGTGGTGCGCGCGGAGGTAGTCTGCCAGTGGTCGCATCGATCCGCGCCCCTCGCCGAGGCCGTGGAGGAGGATGACGACCCTTCCTCCTACGGGCGGAATCCGTCCTTCCGCCTCGAGTCGCGAAAATGCTTCCCGGCAGGCTGCGGGGGTTCCGGCGCAGACGACGTTCTCGCCCGGATCGAGAACGCGGGCATCATCGCGGCCGGGACGGCGCTGGATCCGCCAGTCGTGGCGGACCAGTTCGTCCGACCACTCCATCGCCTCGGCGGCACGGCGGAGGCGGTCGGTCCACTCGTTTGCGGCAGGGCGCGGGGATGACGTGTCGCTGGTGTCCGTGTCCTCTGCTGGGGCCGCTGCCTGGGCATGGGCCAGATCGGCGCCCATCAGGGAGAAGCACGACAGCAGCATGATCAACCAGCAGAGCCCTCCTGCCAGCGGAGATCCCGCCAGAGCCGCTTCCCCGGAGAGGGAGCGGCATGCCGACGCCATTGGATAAAAGGGGGCTCGCATCGGGTCAACCGTTCGCAGGCCGTGGAGAATCAGATCCGCCATGTGGATGCGGCGGCAGGCGACGCTTGAAAACCTCGGCTTTTTCAGGGCGATCTGCGTTGGGAAAAGGTCCTGGACGAAGTTTTCCACAGAGGGTCAGAGGTATTCGTTCCAGCCACGCTTCTCCAGTTCGGCGACCACCCGGCGGACCGCCTCTTCGTGTGTTCGTGCGGCAACGAGCGTGGCGTCGGCCGTATGGACCACCAGCATATCCTCGAGACCCATCGTGACCACGAGATGGTCGCCGTCGGCGTGGACGATCGTTCGCACCGAGTCGATCCCCAGATGCCTGCCGACGATGGTGTTGCCGTCGGTGTCCCCGCCACGCTGCCGGGCGACAGCCGACCAGCCGCCGAGATCGTCCCAGGTGAACGGTGCCTCGATGACGGCCACATCGGTCGCATGTTCGAGGACCGCGTAGTCGATGGAGATTCCCTTGATGGCCGCGAATTCCGTGGCGAACACGGCCTCCCTTGACGGGGTGTCCCACGCCGCGGCGATCCGCTCGAGGTGAGCGAGGCACTCCGGTTGGCGCTGACGCAGTGCCGCCACGATCGTCGCCGCCTTCCAGACGAAGATGCCGGCGTTCCAGAGGTAGTTGCCCGCAGCGACGTACTCCCTTGCCACGCTCGCCGGTGGCTTCTCCTTGAACGTCGCCACCCGGTGAACTGGCGCCGTCGCCAGTTCGATTCCTGCGCGGGCTGCCGGTTGCGGCAGCGACTCCCCTTCCTGGATGTACCCGAAGCCCTCGGCGGGATAGGTGGGACGGATGCCGAAGGTGACGAGCCTCCCCGGAGAGGCTTCGACGAGGGCCTCGGCCTGACGGATCGCGGCGCGGAAGGCGGCCGCCGGCGTGATCACATGGTCGGAGGGCATCACGGCCATCGTGGCATCCGGGTCTTGCCTGAGGACGAGCAAGGCCGCCAGGCCGATGCAGGGGGCAGTGTCTCGCTTGCATGGTTCGCCGACGAGTCCGTGCTCGGGCACCGCGGGGAGTTGGCGGCGGACGGCAGGAAGGAGCCGTTCGGCGGTCACGACCATGACACGCTCGGCCGGCACGAGGCCGTCGAGCCTGGCGACGGTGTCCTCGAGGAGGGTCGTCGATCCCGACAGCGGCAGGAGTTGCTTGGGAAGCGCCGCCCGGCTCGCCGGCCAGAAGCGGGTGCCGGAGCCGCCGGCCATGACGATCGCGTGGAGCATCGAGAGTTCCTGTCGGGGGGGAGCGATCGGCGGGCATTCCCACCGCAGGTCCAATGTCCCCGGAAAGCCCCATCACGGGCAACAGGGGTTTCCGGGGAGGATCAGCCGCCGATGATCGTGTCACGGCCGATCCGTGTGCCGGCGGGCAGGATCGCCGCGACGTCCTGCTCGTCGAGGATCGATGGGGCGAGTTCCACCCTGACGCCGGCGGCGACGTCGATTCCCGCCCGGGCGAGAAGACGGCGTGCGTGGGCCTCCATCGCCGCATGCACGTGCGCCAGCGTGTCGGCGGCGGCACCGGGGGGATTTTTGAGCGGGGCAAACCCGTCGGCCGCGTCGATCTCGACGACGCACACCCGCTCGGCGAGCGGCATGAGGTCGAAGATGAACCTCTCAAACTTGATCGCATTCGGCTCCCGCGGCACGACCCGATCCCCGGCACTGTCGAGGTGGGGCACCGCCTTGTGGGCCAGATGGAGGGGAAGGGGGACGGGGCTGGCTGCCGCCCGGCGGAGAAAATCGAGTGCGAAGGCATGGACGGCGATGCTCCCGGCGTGGAAGCGGAGGCGACCATCGCTTTCACGTTCGGCGGCCAGTGCAGACGGAAGGTCGCTGTATTCGATGACGAAATACCTGCCACCACTGGTTGCCACCACGCCGACCCGTTCGCCTGGTTGCTGCTTGCGGATCACCTGGGTGGAGAACTCCGCATCATGGATCAGGTGGTGGCCGATGAACTCCGGGTGGAGCGGCATCGTCAGCGGATTGTCGACCTGGAAGGAGACGACATGACGCACTCCCCGCTCTGCGAACCAGTCGAGGCCGCCTGCATCGACGAGGGCGGGGAGCATGCCACCATGGCCATCGGGCGCCATCGCGATCGTGCCAGGGGCATCGAGGAGGAGCGACGCGCCGTGGTCATCAAGGGCCGGGAGATCCCGCTGCCGGAAAACCATCACGTCGCCCGGGGCGAGCCCTCCGTGATCGTGATCGGCAAGCCAGGCACGGGTATCTGCCTCGGTGGACGAACTCGTCATGATCGCCAGCGGCACCGGCCGGCCGTAGCGGCGCCGGATCCCGCGCAGCTTTCCCAGGAGGACATCGAACAAGCTGTCGCCCGACAGGGGGCCGATCTCGACCGCCCCCTTCGGGCCGTGGCAACCCAATCGCGACCCCTGACCGCCGGCGACGATCACCGCACCGAACAGGCCGCCGGCCAGCGCCTCGCGACCAGCCGCCGCCGCCTCCGCTCCCCCCGCACCGCCGAGCCGATGGCAGGGGGGCGTGGAGGCGCTATCGAGGTCGAACGGGACGCCCGCGGCGGCGCTTGCGGACCGGGCCGCACTGGCCAGTCGGCGAAGTTCACCGAGCCCCCGCCAGTCGAGCGTCATCAGTTGGTCGAGCAGATGCGCCCGCTCAAGCCTTGAAAGCATCGGCCAGTAGCGGAGGACATGCTCCTGGCCGGCGGCGTGGATTGCCTCCAGAAGCGTTGGCGGCAGGTCGTGCACGGGAGGCGGTTCCATGGTCAGAACCCTCCCCGCACCCAGGACCAGAGCAGGACGCAGAGGAGCGGGAAACCAATGAAGATCACCCCGTAGGTGAAAAGCGTTGTCCAGGCGTGTTCGGGCCAGCGTGCCATGGTGCCTCAGTGACGGGAGGGGGAGGGAAGGGGGGCGTCCGTGGAGCCGAGAGGAGCGCGGGCCACGATGTCGACCGGGATGTCGATCGTCTCGTCGGCCGTGTCGTCGAGTCGGCACTCCACGCGGACGCCCCAGGGGAGGATCTCCGCGGCCACGATCGCTGCCTCGACGACCTCGCTCCGCGTGCCAACCTCGACCTGCGGCACCGCATGGAAGGGAGGGCAGAAGCCGACATGACCGGTGGCGGAGCGGGTGCCGGCGACGACCGACAGATGGATCGTGCCACGCACGCACTCCATCCCGTCGTCGACGATCACGAACCGCTCGAAACGCTGCTGGACGGAGGCACCCGAGGGTACCGGGGGGAGATCGATTTCGCCCCGGGCAGAAATGGGGAACGGCCCGTCGTGTGGAGCGGAGGCTTCCGGCAAAGGGGCAGGAGGCGTGTGCGTCGCCAGGCGTTGTTCGAGCGATTCCGATGGCGACGGCAGGCCACGCTGCCTGTCTGCCGGAGCAGCTTCGGCAACGGGGCGCTTTGCCGACGGAAGGTCTCGCGGTCTGCCGCGAGGCTGATCGAGCCTCGTGCGGCGCGCGACCGAAGGCCTGCGTGTCAACGGCGCGAGGAGCGTCGCGACGGCGACGGCGACAGCTGCGGCCACAAAGAACAGCCCGATCGGTGCAGGCCGTTGCCCCCCGAGCAGGGCCGCCGGAGCGGGGAGCACTGCGGCCATGGCAAACGCGAGACCGAGTCGGGCAATCCAGCCCGCTGCCGCGGATTGCCTGCAGTGACGCGCAGACGAAAGAGTCGATTCGCTCGCTGGCGTGAGCAGATCGACCAGCAGCACCAAAAGCACGCCGACAAGGGAGGTGCCGATCGGTCCGACGACGCCCATCCAGCCGGTGCCGTCATCGAAAGGTCGGGGGCTCCCAAATGCCCCTGCCGCCCGCCGGGCGACAAGCATCGAGCCGCACCCGAACGCGACCAGCGCCATCCATCCGCCAACCGCTCGAGAGAGTCGTCGCCAGTCGCCGGAAGCGGCATCGGCCCCACGTTCCCAAGGGGATCGGCCATCGACGCCGTCGCGCCGGGGGCGGAACCGCCGCGGGGGTGAATCCCCGGGCGATGCCGTCCTCCCGGCCGACGTCGCGACAGAAGTCATGGGGGAAATCAGGCCTTGCCGGCCGCCTTCGTCAGGTCTGCGGCGCGGTCGGTCTTCTCCCAAGGGAAGCCCTCACGGCCGAAGTGCCCGCCCGCCGCCGTCTTCCGGTAGATCGGCTTGCGGAGATCGAGATAATCGATGATGCCGCGGGGCTTGAGGGGGAAAACCTGACGGACGATGTCGCAGAGTTTCTGGTCGGGCACCTTCCCGGTGCCTTCGGTGTCGACCTTGACGCTGACCGGATCGCTGACGCCGATCGCGTAGGCCAACTGGACCTCGCAGCGGTCAGCGAGCCCCGAAGCGACGATGTTCTTGGCGATGTGGCGGGCCATGTAGGCGGCACTGCGATCGACCTTCGTCGGATCCTTCCCGGAAAACGCGCCGCCGCCGTGTCGGCCCCAGCCGCCGTAGGTGTCGACGATGATCTTGCGGCCGGTGAGGCCGCAATCACCGTGCGGGCCACCCACCACGAACCGCCCGGTGGGGTTGATGTGGTAGGTGATGTTGGAGGTGTCGAGATCCTTCGGCAGCAGCGGCTTGCAGATCTTCTCGATGACGAACGTGCGGATGTCCTCGTTGGAGACATGCGGGGCATGCTGCGTGGAGACGACGATCGTGTCGAGCCGCTTCGGGGTGTTGCCCTCGTATTCGATCGTCACCTGGCTCTTGGAATCGGGGCGGAGCCAGTCGACCTCCCCCTTCTGCCGGGCCTCGGTGAGCCGATTGAGGATCCGGTGCGAAAGTGCGATCGGCAGTGGCATCAGTTCCGGCGTCTCGTTGCAGGCGTAGCCGAACATCAACCCCTGATCGCCGGCGCCGATGTCTTTCCCCTTGGCGTCGTCCTCGTTGACACCCATGGCGATGTCGCCGCTCTGCTTGCCGACGGCCACGAGGACCGAACAGGTGTCGGCGGAGATTCCCATCTCGTCATCGGTGTAGCCGACGGCACGGATCACGTCGCGGACCACCTTCTGGTAGTCGATCGTTCCCTTGGAGGTGATCTCACCGGCGATCACCGCCAGGCCGGTCGTCACGAGCGTCTCGCAGGCGACGCGGCTGAGCGGATCCTGCGCGAGATAGGCGTCGAGAACGCCGTCGGAGATCTGGTCGGCCAGTTTGTCCGGGTGGCCCATGCTGACCGATTCGCTCGTGAACAGATACTTGCCTTGTGACACGGTTGGTGCGCCTCTTGCGGGAAGTGAAGACGGTCTCAATGGGGCCGGCTGGCCCGGTGTGAACGGCGAATCAGCGATTATCCCGCTCCCCCGCCGCCACGGCAACCCACGCTGTTGGCGACCGTGGCCGGAGAAGCTTGAGGACACGTTCGGCCGTCGCTGCCGTAGCCCCCCGGTGGGAGCGGACCGCCGCGGCGGCACGGTCTCCGAGCCGGCTGGCGGAGGGCGGATCTTCCAGGCAATCCCGGACGAACGCAGCCATCTCGCGGCCATCGGTGACCACTCTGGCCGCGTCGGCTGCGAGGAGAACGGCCACTTCATCGGCGAAGTTCCGCGTGTGTGGGCCGAAGCAGACCGCCGCTCCGTAGGCGGCCGGTTCGAGCATGTTCTGGCCTCCGCGGCGGCCGTCGAGGCTCCCCCCCACGAAGGCGATCCGGGCCGTCCCCCACCAGCAGCCGAGCTCGCCGGTGGTGTCGACAAGCAGTACACGGGCCTTGCCGGAGGCTCCCTCGGCATCGAGTCGGCTGCGGGCTTGCCATGCCAGGCCGGCGGCGTCGAGC
>CANGIH010000156.1 GCA_947453875.1 Planctomycetaceae bacterium
ACTTGAAGCTCGTGTAGAGAAGCATCGCGATCAGGCCGAGGACCAGCGGCGTGATCAGCGCCAGACGCCGCCCCGCCGACACAAGATTCTCGAAATCGCCTCCCCAAGCGATCGAGTAGCCGCTCGGCAGGGGCACATCCCGTAGCACCGCCCGCTGCGCCTCGCCGACGAAGCCGGCGACGTCCCGGCCGCGGACGTTGGCGGAGACAAACGTCCGCCGCCGGGAGTTCTCATGTTCGATCGACGGAGGGGTCTCCTCGCTGACGACGTCGGCCAGTTCGCCGAGCGGCACAGGCCTTCCGGCGGCACTTCCGACCGGGATCTGATGGATGAGGTCGGGATTCTCCCGCCACTGCCTGGGGAATTTCAGCACGAGCGGATAGCGGGGCCGCCCCTCGAAGATCACCCCGGCGGGAATGCCCCCCATCGCGGACACCGTCCGCATCACCTCGGCCCCGTCGATGCCGTGGCGCGCCAGCTGATCGGGGCGGACGTCGATCCGCGTCGTGGGCACGTTGGCCTGCCAGTCGGCCCGCACATCGACCGCCCCAGGAATGCCGCGAAGCACACGTTCGATCTGCTTGCCGATGGCGCCGAGGGTGTCGAGATCATCCCCGTAGACGAGCACGGCGACATCCGACTTCACCCCCGCAACCAGCTCGTCGACGCGCATCTCGATCGGCTGACTGAATCCGAAGTTGGCCCCCGGCACCGCGGCCGAAAGCGCCGCCGACATCCGACCGACGAGTTCGTCGCGCGACACCTCCGCCGGCCACAGGCGGCGGGGCTTGAGCATCACCCAGACGTCGGTCTGCTGCACCCCCATGATGTCGTTGGCGATCTCTGGGCGGCCGGTCTTGCAGAACACCGTCCGCACCTCGGGGAACTCGCCGAGCACGTTCTCGATCCGCGTGGTGATGGCGACCGAATCCTCGAGCGTGGCGCTCGGCAGCCGCACCACCTCGACGAGGAGATCCCCCTCGTCGAGCCGTGGCATGAACTCCGCCCCGAGCCGCATCGCCACCGGGATGGTCGCCGCCACGAGGGCCGCCGCCCCGAGGGTGATCCAGACCGGGTGCCAGACGGCAAACCGGGCCACGGGGTGATAGAAGCGGTGGAAGATCCGCATGATCAGCGGCTCATGCTCCGGCTCCTTCTTGAGCACGGTCGCCGCGAGCACCGGCATCAGGGTGAGGGAGATGACGAGCGATCCGAGGAGCGCAAACAGCACCGTCAGCGCCATCGGCCGAAAGAGCTTCCCCTCCGTCCCCTCGAGGAACAGGATCGGGAGGTAGACCACGGCGATGATCAATTCACCGAACATCGTCGGCCCGCGGACCTCGATGGCGGCGTCGCGGACGATCGCCAGCTTCGACTCCCCCGGAGCCGCCAGCCCGAGCCGGCGGACGCAGTTCTCCACCATGATCACCGAGCTGTCGACGACGAGGCCGAAGTCGATCGCCCCCAGGCTCATCAGGCTCGCGGAGATGCCGGTGGCCCACATCAGATTGGCGGCGAAGAGCATCGACAGCGGGATTGCCAGCGACACGATCAGGCCGGCGCGGACATTGCCCAGGAGCACCAGCAGCACCCCGATCACGAACAGCCCCCCCTCGGCGAGATTGTGCAGGACCGTGTCGAGCGTCCGGGCGATCAGTTCGGAACGGTCGTAGACGACGTCGATCTCGACGCCCGGGGGGAGCGTGCGGCGGATCTCCTCGAGCTTGGCCTTCGCCGCCTGCACGACACGTCGGCTGTTCTCCCCACGGACCATCATCACCATGCCGGTCACCACCTCGCCGCGGCCACCGCGGGTGACGGCTCCCTGGCGGGTGAGCGGGCCGATCTGCACCGTGCCGATGTTCCGGACGAGCACGGGAACGCCGCCGGCGGGGCTGCGGACGACCACCTGCTCGATGTCGGCGATGCTCCCGAGGAGGGCCTGGCCGCGGATGAAACGCTGCTCGCCGTTCTTGACGATGTAGCCACCACCGGTGCTCTCGTTGTTCCGCTCCAGCGCCGCCAGCACCTCACCGAGCGACACGCCTTGCGCGCTCATCCGGTCGGGGTCGATCTCCACCTGGTAGCTCTTGGCGAAGCCGCCGTGGGAATTGATGTCGGTGACGCCCGACACCTCGCGCATCGTCGGGGCGATGTCCCATTCGAGGATGCTGCGGAGCTGCATGAGGTCGTAACCGCTGCCACGGACCTCGAACTGGAGGATCTCCCCGAGGGCCGTGCTCAAGGTGCCGAGCATCGGGTCGCCATGGCCGACCGCCATCCGCCCCTTCGCCTCGGGAATCCGCTCGGCGACCAACTGCCGGGCGAGCATGATGTCGGTCCCCTCATGGAAGACGACCGTCACCAGGGAGATCCCGAAACGCGAGATGCTGCGGATCTCCTCGACGTGAGGCAACCCGCTCATCGACAGCTCGACCGGATAGGTGACATACCGCTCGACCTCCAGCGGCGACATCGTCCCGGCCTCGGTGACGACCTGCACCTGGACGTTCACCAGATCGGGCACCGCATCGACCGGGATCCGGGTGGCGGCGTACAGCCCCCCCACGGCCATGAGGATGAACAGCGCGATCACGAGCGCACGGTTCGACAGCGACCATTCGATCAGCCCTGAAAGCACCTTCGCCCTCCCTCACGCCAGTCGTCCGCTTCCGGTTGCAGGAGCGGAGGATCCGCCCAGCCCGCCGCGGAACCGGTTGCTTGACTACTCCGCGCGTTCCAGGAGCAGTTCGCTCTTGAGCACGAAGGCCCCTCCGACCACCACCTGATCCCCGTCGCGGAGCCCGGACACGATCTCGACGACGTCCCCCTGCTCGATGCCGACCTCGACGTCGATCCGGCGAAACCGGCCATCGCCGAGAGGGACGAACACGAATGCTTTCCCTTCGTGGCGCATCACTGCCGCCATGGGGACGGCGAGCGTCTCGCGAACCGCCCCCTGGGGGAGATCGACCCACACGAACATCCCCGGCTTGAGATGGGCATCCTCGTCGTCGTTGGGAAGTTCTGCCACCAACGGCACGCTCCGGGAATCGGCCTCGACCGTCGCCCCGACATGGTGGATGCGTGCCATCGCCTCGTGGCGCTCGGCGCCGGGCACGACGACCTTGATCTCCTGCCCGACGGCCACCTCGACGGCGGTCCATTCGCGTTCATGGATCTGGGCACGGACCCAGAGGAGCGTGGTATCGGCGACGACGAACATCGGATCGCCCGCCTGGACACGCTCACCGCGGGCCACGAACACGTCCTCCACGATGCCGTCAAACGGCGTCTTGAGGACGAGCGCCGAAAGCGACGAGGTGTCCCCCGGGCTCCCTTCGTCGATGTCGGAACCGTCCGCCAGCCCCGTGGCCTCGGCACCGAGCCGGCTTCCGACGAGCGTCCGCAGGTGCTCCTTCGAAACCTGCACGAGCCGATCCGCCGAGGCGAGCGTGGCACGGGCCCGATCGCGTTCCTGCCGGGTCCCGAAGCGGGCCTCCTCACAGGCCGACTCGAAATTCGCCTTGGCGACCTCGAGGTTGCTCGTCCGTTCCTCGACGATTCGCCCGGAAAGCACCCCGCCGTCCCCGAGATCGCGGGTGCTGCGGTTGACCTTCTCGACGAACAGCAGCCGGGAATAGGCCCCGAGGATCTTCTCCCGATAGGCCCCGAGGACACGGTCCTTGAACATCGTCTCGACGTCGGCGAGGGGCGGCCTGTGTTCGAGCGTCTCGAGGAGCGATTCGACGTTGTCGGCGACGGTCGTGGCCCACTCCGAAGCCTTGATCTCGATCTGCCGGTCGTCCTCGCGGCGTTGCACCTCATCCCTGGCGATGCCGACATCGGGGCTCGAAATCTCCGCGAGCGAGTCCCCCTTGTGAACCGGCTGCCGGACCTGGACGACGACGTGCGAGATGATGCCATCGACGGGGGCGGCATAGTCGAGGCGCCGGCGGGCGTCGTAATCGAGGCGGCCGGGGACCGTCAGGTGGTCGCGCAGCGGCATGCGGATCACGCTGCCGATCTCGATCCCGGCGGCGCCCCGTGACGCCTCCGGGAGGGTCACCTCGGCGGGGAGAGACGATGACGCCGCTTCCGTCGCTGCCGGCGGCACCTCGGCCGGGTGTTCGCCCCCGCTGAAATGATGGGTGGAGAGCCACCACCAGGCCACCGCGCCGGCAGCCAGCACCGCGGCGCCGCCGATCCCCTTCTTCAGCCTTTCGAGAGGAGCAGGGGACGCGCTGCCGAGACCGTGGGCCCGGCGTTCTGGAGGCACGGTGGCGGACATGGGAAGGCTCCGGTGGAACCGGCTGCTGCGAGCGTCTCCGGCCGACTGATTCTACACAACCCTCCCCTCCCCCCGAGACACTTCCCCACGCGACCTCACCCCGTCCCACCCTGCGGGCTGCGGGCGTGTATCGTCTCCCGGCGACGAGCGTGGGCGAGGGCCACACGCTCGTGGCGCCATCCGACATCCCTCCCATCTTCCCGCCAATCGTCCGCGTCCCGCGGTGCGTTCCCGAGGCCCATCGATGACGAGCCCCAGACAGATCCGGATCTTCGACACCACGCTCCGCGACGGCGAACAGTCGCCCGGCGCGAGCATGAATCTCACCGAGAAGATGGAGATCGCCCAGGCGCTCCAGCAGCTCGGAGTGGACGTGATCGAGGCCGGCTTTCCAATCGCCTCACCCGGCGACTTCGCGAGCGTCAAGGAGATCGCGGGCAGCATCCGCGGCGCGATCGTCTGTGGCCTCGCCCGCTGCAACGATGCCGACATCGACCGGGCGTGGGAGGCGCTGCAACGGGCGGAGCGTCCGCGGATCCATGTCTTTCTCGCCACCAGCTCGATCCACCGGGAGTTCAAGCTGCGGATGACCGAGGACGAGGTGGTGGCCCGGGCCGTCGCCGGGGTCCAGCGGGCACGCCGTCTCTGTGCCGACGTCGAATTCTCCCCCGAAGATGCCGCCCGCACCGAACTCGACTTCCTCTGCCGCGTCGTCGAGGCGGCGATCGATGCGGGGGCGACCACGGTCAACATCCCCGACACGGTGGGCTACGCCACGCCCCAGCAGATGCACCGGGTGATCCGCACGATCAGGGAGCGGGTCCGCGGCATCGATCGGGCGGTGATCAGCGTCCACTGCCATGACGACCTCGGGCTGGCGGTGGCCAACAGCCTCGCCGCCGTCGAGGCGGGCGCGGGGCAGGTGGAGTGCACCATCAACGGCCTCGGCGAGCGCGCCGGCAACTGCTCGCTCGAGGAGGTGGTGATGGCGTTGCGGACGCGGCGCGACCACTACGGCTGCGAGACCCGCATCGTCACCCAGAAGCTCGTCCCCACCAGCCGGCTCGTCGCCACGATCACCGGGATCCGGGTGCCGCGCAACAAGGCGATCGTCGGCCGCAACGCCTTCGCCCACGAATCGGGCATCCACCAGGATGGCATGCTCAAGGAAAGGAGCACCTACGAGATCATCCGCCCCGAGGATGTCGGCCTCGAGCGCACCGATCTCGTCCTCGGCAAGCACAGCGGCCGGGCGGCGCTCTCCGACCGCGCCAAGGCGCTCGGCTACCAGCTCACCCCGGAACAGCTGCAGTCGTTGTTCGACCGCTTCAAGGTTCTTGCCGACCGCAAGAAGGAGATCTACGACGGCGACATCGCGGCCCTCTGCGAGGACCAGTTCGCCGACCTCCCGGAACGGTTCACCCTCATCGGCTACGACCTCACCTGCTCGAGCGGCCAGCCACCACGGGTGCACCTCCGGGTGGCGCACGGGGGGGAGGAGAAGTCGGTCGAGGTGAATGTCGGCGACGGCCCGATCGACGGCATCTTCCTGGCGATCGAAAAGATCACCGGCATCGTCACCGTCTGCCGCGACTTCCGCGTCCAGGCGGTGACCGTCGGAAAGGATGCCCAGGCCGAGGTGACGGTGGAGCTCCAGCCGGTCGGAGCCCCCCCCGGCACACAGATCCACCGCGGCCGCGGGGTTTCGACCGACTCACTCGAAGCCTCGGCGAAGGCATTCCTGGCGGCGGTCAACCGGGTCGCCGTCGGGAGCCAGCCGCGGCTTCATCCCCATCAAGGCTGACGGGGAATCGGCCGCGCGCGACGCCGGTCAGGCCGACTTGTGCCTGGTCTCGCGGGCCGGGACGACCGGCTCCTTGTCGTCGACGTTGCGCTCCGTGATCACATACGAACTCCCGGAGTGGTCGGGGAGATCGAACATCACATCGAGCATGACATCCTCGATGATCGAACGGAGGCCGCGGGCGCCGGTATCTTTCCGCATCGCCCTGCGGGCGATCGCGGAAAGGGCGTTGTCGGTGAACTCGAGCTGGCA
>CANGIH010000157.1 GCA_947453875.1 Planctomycetaceae bacterium
ATTCGCTCCGTCCCCATGCCTGGCGGTATCGCGATTGGGTGGTGAAGAGTTTTCGCGATGACCTCCCCCTCGATCGCTTCATTCAGGAGCAACTCGCCGGGGACGAACTGGCCGCCACGACCCACGATGCGACGAGTGACGCGGTCAACGATCCGGTCCGTCGCGACCATCTGATCGCCACCGGATTCCTGCGGATGGCGCCCGACGGCACCGGCGATCCCGTCCCTGATCAGAATCTCGCCCGCAACCAGGTGATCGCCGAGCAGATCAAGGTGACGACATCGTCGCTGCTCGGGCTTACCGTCGCCTGCGCGCAGTGCCACGACCATCGCTACGACCCCGTCTCGCAGATCGACTACTACCGCCTCCGGGCGATCTTCGATCCGGTCTACGACTGGGAGCAGTGGCGGGCTCCGGGGGCGAGGGTTTATTCCCTCTTCACCCCGGAGGAGCGTGCGGCCGCTTCCCGGATCGAGGCCGATGCAGCGAAGATCGACGCCGAGGCCGATGCGATGCGCAAGGCGTTCCTCGATGAGATCTTCGAGAAGGAGATCGTCAAGCTGCCGGAAGAGGTTCGCGACGACTACCGCAAGGCCCGGGCCACGCCCGATGGCGAACGGAGCGAGGAGCAAAAGACGCTGATCCGAAAATACCCGGCGGCCCTCGCCACCTACTCCCTCGACCTCTACGACCCGGCGAAGGAAAAACTGGTCAACGACAAGCGGGCCGAGGGGACGAAGCTCCGGGGCACGAAGCCCGCCGAAGGCTTCCTGATGGCCGCGGTGGAGGTGAAGGGGCGAGTCCCCGAGACGAAGCTTTTCCATCGTGGCGACCACGAACAACCAAAGCAGACGGTCGGGCCGGGAGAGCTCGCCGTGCTGGCGGCGGCCGGCCCGCCGGGGGAGGGCATCGAGCCCTTCGTGCCTGCCGAGCTTCCCTCGGGCTCGAGTGGGAGGCGCCTGGCCTACGCCCGCTGGCTGACCGGTGGCCGCCACCCGCTTGTCGCCCGGGTGCTCGTCAACCGATTCTGGCTGGGGCATTTTGGCCGCGGTCTGGTCGCCACCCCCGGCGATTTCGGTCGGCTCGGCGACCGCCCCAGTCATCCAGATATTCTCGACTGGCTGGCAGCCACGTTTGTCGAGGGGGGCTGGAAGCTGAAGAACCTCCACCGGCTTATCGTCTCAAGCGCGGTCTATCGGCAGGGGAGCGTCAACGACGCGGCGAGCGCCGCCGACCCCGACAACCGGCTTCTCGCCCGCGTCCTGCCGCGGAGGCTCGATGCCGAGAGCTTCCGTGACGCCGTCCTCGGGGCCTCGGGCCGACTCGTCGACGCCGGCGGTGGGCCTTCTGTGGGGATCGCCAAGGATCCCCTCGGCCGGATCGTCGTCGGCCGCGAGGAGAAGGACGCCAACGGCGACGTCGTCCGGGTGGTGAGCCTCGGGGCGGATGACTTTCGTCGCTCACTCTACGTCCAGTCGCGTCGCACCGAACCGGTGACCGTGCTGGAAGCGTTCGACCAACCGGAGATGAAGCCCAACTGCGAACTCCGGAGGGCATCGACCGTGGCGCCGCAAGCGCTCCTGATGCTCAACGACACCTTCGTTCTCGACAATGCCCGGGCGCTCGCCGAGCGACTGCGACGCGAGGCGCCGGGCGACCTCCGTGCCCAGGTGGCCCGCGGTTGGCGTCTCCTCTTCAGCCGATCGCCGACTGAGGAGAATCTCGACCACGCGCTTTCCTATCTCGCCGAACAGGGCGAGGAGCTCCGCGTCCGTTTCGCCGCCTCCCCGACTCCGCCCCCCGTGGAAGGGCAGCCGGCGCCAACGCCCGCTGATCCGCAACTCGAGGCGCTTTCGAGTCTCTGCCAGGTGCTCCTGGCGTCGAACCGTTTTCTCTATCGCGACTGACAGGGCACCCCATGAGCACCAACCAAAGCAAGCCTTCCCTCTGCTCACGCCGCCATCTCCTCCATTCCGGTGGATTCTCGCTGGCTGGCCTGGGGCTCGCGACGCTGCTCGATCGCGACGGTCTGCTTGCGGCGCCGGTAAAGCCGCTGACGGCCGCGGAGGAGCATTTCGACCTCCTCCCCAAATCACCCCCGCAGCCGGCGCGTGCGAAGGCGATGATTTCCCTGTTCATGATGGGGGGGCCGTCGCAGATGGATCTCTTCGACCCCAAACCGATGCTCGCCAGGTACGCCGGGCAGACCTTCCCGGGCGAGATCAAATACGACAACCTCGCCGAGGCGTCCGCCAAGGTCCTCGGGCCGGGCTGGGCCTTCGCTCCGCGGGGGAAGTGCGGCATGGAGCTGTCCGATCTCCTCCCGCATCTGGCGAATGTCTGCGACGACATCACGCTCATCCGCTCGATGCATTCGGGCGTCAACAACCATGGTCAGGCCCTCTACGCCCTCAACGCCGGCAAGATCAGCGCCGGGCGCCCCACACTCGGGGCCTGGCTCTGTTACGGGCTGGGGAGCGAGACGCAGGACCTCCCCGCCTACATGGTGCTCGCCCATCCCGGCGGCCTGCCGACCTTCCAGGGGGAGCATTTCACCAACGGCTGGCTGCCGAGCCTCTACCAGGGGACGCTGGTGCGGGCTTCGGAACCGAGGATGCTGAACCTCGACCCCGCGCCGATGTTGCGTGGCGCGCCGCAGCGACGGCAGCTGCAACTGCTCGAGAAGCTCAACGACGACCACGCCCGAGAGCATCCCGGCGAGCACGATCTCCGCGCGAGGATCGCCAGCTATGCGCTCGCGGCACGGATGCAGACGGCCGCCAAGGAAGCGCTCGACATCTCCACCGAGCCGGCCCATATCCGCGCGCTCTACGGCGTCGACAACCCGGCTACGGCCGATTACGCGACGCGCTGCCTCATCGCCCGCCGGCTCGTCGAGCGCGGCGTCCGCTACGTCCAGGTGCTCAATGCGGGGCAGTCGTGGGACCACCACGGCGGCATCAAGGGCGCTCTTCCCGCCAGTTGTCTCGCCGTCGATCAGCCGTCGGCGGCCCTCGTGGCCGACCTGAAACAGCGTGGCCTCCTCGACTCGACGGTGGTGCACTGGGGGGGCGAGATGGGGCGGCTTCCGGTCCTCCAGAACGACGGCGGACCGGAGAAGTGGGGACGCGATCACAACACCTACGGTTTTTCCCAATGGGTGGCCGGGGGGGGCTTCAGGGCCGGCTGCACGTACGGCGAGACCGACGAGTGGGGCCACAAGGCGGTGAAGGACGTGGTCCACCATTACGACTGGCACGCCACGCTCCTCGACCGCTTCGGCTTCGACCACAAGGAGCTCGTCTACAAACGCGAGGGGCTCGCCGCCTCCCTCACCGATGGCCAGGACGCGCGGATCGTGACCGACATCCTCACCTGACGCGCCGGCCGGCCAAGCTGCTATGCTGCTCGCACCAAGGGAGCCGCCATGACCGACGACGCCAACTCGCACAACCACCTCGACGCCCCGCCGATGTCCCATGAGGATCCGGGCGCGGTCGAACTCGTCCGCTTCTGGGTCACCCCCGACATGGCCACGCAGGTCAGCCTGCGGACCGCCTTCGACGATCCGAACGCCTGGGGGATCCTCCTGGTCGACCTCGCCAACCACGTCGCCGACGCGTACGGCCGGGAAGGGGAAGACCGCGACAAGGTGCTGGCCCGGATCAAGGGGGCTTTTGACGAGGAGTGGTTGAATCCCACCGACGTCGACCCGGATGAGGACGACGACGAGGCCTGAGCCGGGAAGATCGTCTCCCGCGATCGAGGCGGTGACCTTCCGATTCGCTCTCGGCCAGCATCACTTCCCGACGGCGAGGTCGAGGAAGACGACGTGCGAGGGATTGCCGACGGCGGCGTAGTGGCCGGTAAACGTCAGCCGCCCCGAAGCCTTGTCGACCGCGAAGATCGCCACGTTGTCATCGCGCTGGTTGCAGCAGGCGAGGAAGCTTCCGCCGGGAGAAAACGTGAAGCTCCGCGGATAGTTGCCGCGCGTCCACTCTTCGCCGAGATACTCGAGCGTCCCGTCGCTGGTGACGCGGAAGATGGCGATGCTGTCGTGGAGCCGGTTGCCGCAGTAGACGAACCGGCCGTCGGGGCTGACGAGGATCTCCGAGCAGAAATTGCTCCCCTTGAAGCCGGGGGGGAGCGTGGAGAGCGTCTGCCGGGCCTCGAGCGTGCCGGTGACGGCATCCCAGTCGAACGTCACCACCGACGAGCCCTCTTCCTGGATCGAGACGAGACGGCGACCATCGGGATGGAAGTGAAAATGCCGCGGGCCGTCCCCCGGCGGGAAAGCCACCGCATGAGGGGCGCTCGCGACGAGTTTTCCCTGGGCCGCGTCGAAGTCCCAGACGAAAATCCGATCGAGCCCCAGATCGACATGGAGGAGGTGGCGGCCGTCGGGGGAGGGGAGAATCTGGTGGGCGTGGGTGCGATCGTGGCCGCTGAAGGCGAAGCTCCCCGGGGGGGCATTTTCAGCTTTCGTCGGTCCGATTTCGCCGGCATCCTCCTTGACGTCGCTCGCCGCGCCGAGTCGGCCATCGGCAAGGATCGGCAGCACCGCCACCGAACCGCCGAAATAGTTGGCGACGAAGAGGTGTTTTCCGTTCGGGTGGAGACTCACGAACGTCGGCCCCGCACCGCCTGAGGAGACGGAGTTCAGGGGCTCGAGCGCCCCGGAAGTGCGATCGACGGCGAAGGCGGTCACAGTCCCATGCTTGCCGGGGCCGACGCGGTCGGTCTCGTTGGCCGAGTAGAGCCGGGTGCCATCGGCGTTCACCACCAGGCAACTCGGGCTCGTCCCCAGCTCGTGGACGCCTGCCTCCGTCCAGGCGCCGCTCGTGCGGTTCACCTGGAAGATGTGAATCCCCCGGCCGTTCCCCGGGGGGAGATCGACCTGGGTGGGGAGGGTGTCTTTGAGTGGGGAGGAGAAGGTGCCGACATACGCCAGAAGCGGCAAGTCGGCCGTCGGCGCAGCCATCGCTCGCCCAACCGCGGCCGGTGCCAAGAACGCCGCCGAGGCCCCGAGAAACGTGCGGCGGGGAAGGATCGTGGAGCGTGACGCGGGGCGGAGCATCGGGGCCTCGGCAAGGATCGGGAAAACGGACGCCCCCTGCCAGGAGCGGGGCAGACGGGATTGTACCGTTGCCACACGGCCGACGGTGATCCCTGCCCCGGGCGGCTATGAGCCTGACAGGCCGCCATAAGCTCTTTGCGAGCCATCGGTTGCAGCAAGCCCCCCGGTCGCGTCTCGACGTCGTCCACGGGCGTCTTCACCGGGAGCAAACTAAGATGGTTCGAGAACCCGGGAGACACCAGCCGCCTCCCCGCCCCGGAGATTTTCATCCGCCATGCATCGCCTCCGTGTCGTGGCCTCGAGCCTGATCGTCCTCTCCTTGGCCGGTGCGGCGCTCTCCGCGGAGGGGATGGCTCCCGACTTCGAGCGGGAGATCCAGCCGATCCTCGCCGAGCACTGTTCTGCCTGCCATGGCGTTGATGGCGCGTCGCGGCAGGCCGGCCTCCGCCTCGACACGCGCGAAGGGGCCCTCGCCGGAGGCGACTCCGGCCCGACGGCGATTCTGCCGGGGAACGGTGCCGAGAGTCTCCTCATTCACCGGATCCAGTCGAGCAACCCTGCCGCGATCATGCCGCCGCCGGAGACCCAAAACCCGCTCTCAGACGTGCAGAAAGCCCTGCTCGAGCGGTGGATCGATGCCGGCGCCCCCTACGCCCTCCACTGGGCCTTCGTCACTCCGGAGCAGACGCCGATCCCGGAGGTATCGCCGCCAGCCTCCCACCCGATCGACGCCTTCGTCCGCGCCAAGCTTCCCGCGATCGGCCTCGAGCCATCCCCCCCGTCCGATCCGGCGATCCTCTGCCGGCGTCTTTGGCTCGACCTCGTGGGGCTCCCCCCATCGGCCGAGGAGGTGGCCGCGTACTTCCGTGACGGTCACGACGCCACGGTTGACAAACTCCTCGCGAGCGAACGCTACGGCGAGAAATGGGCCCGACACTGGCTCGACCTGGCCCGCTACTCAGACACCAACGGCTATGAAAAGGATTCCCCTCGCGAACAGTGGGCGTGGCGTGACTGGGTGATCGGCGCCTTGAACCGCGATCTCCCCTACGACCGGTTCGTGATCGAGCAGGTGGCCGGTGATCTGCTCCCCGGTGCCACCCAGGACCAGGTCGTCGCCACCGGTTTCCTGCGCAACAGCATGCTCAACGAGGAAGGGGCGATCATTCCGGAG
>CANGIH010000158.1 GCA_947453875.1 Planctomycetaceae bacterium
ACGCTCGCTGCGGTGCAATTCACGAGCATCGTCGACTTCATGATCGTGATGCCACTCGGGCCGCAACTCCTCGAGTCCCTCGCGATCGACGCCACCCACTTCAGTTGGATCGTCTCCTCCTACACTTTCGCCGCCGGCGTGGCCGGACTGCTCGCTGCGGCCGTCCTCGACCGCTTTGGCAGGAAGGTGGTCTTTCTCTCGCTCTACGTCGGCTTCATCATCGGCACGTTCCTCTGTGGACTCGCCACGACGTTTCCGCAATTGCTCGCCGCCCGGATCGTGACCGGAGCGTTCGGCGGCGTGCTTGGCGGGCAGGCGATGGCGATCGTCGGCGACCTTTTTCCCGAGGAGCGCCGCGGTCGTGCCACCGGGGCGCTGATGTCGGCATTCGCGGTGGCCACCGTGGTCGGGGTGCCGGCCGGAATCACGATCGGCAACCGCTACGGCTGGCAGGTTCCCTTCATGCTCCTCGCGGCGTTGAGTCTTCCACTGCTGGCCGTCGCGTTGGTGACGATGCCTCCGCTCGCCGGCCATGTCGCCCGCCGCGCGAATCACCCGCTCGCCGATCTCCGCGACACCCTCACACATCCGGCCCATCTCCGCGCCTTCGCTCTGATCAGCGTCCTCATGCTCGGGGCGTTCGCCGTCATCCCGTACATCAGTGCCTCCTACGTCGCCAATGTCGGGGTCTCGGAGGCCGAGTTGCCGGTGATCTTCATCTGCGGTGGATTGCTGACCCTCGTCGGAGCGCCGTTCATCGGGCGTCTGTCCGACCGCCATGGAAAACTGGCCGTGCTCCGCTGGATGGTTCCGATCTCGGCGGTGATGATGATCGTGATCACGAATCTGCCGAGGGTGGGGATCGTCTGGGCGTCGGCCGCGACGGCGGTGTTGATGCTCGCCAATTCGGGCCGCATGGTGGCGGCGATGGCGCTGGTGACATCGAGCGTCGAGGCCCACAAACGGGCAGGATTCATGTCGGCCAACTCATCGGTGCAGCATGTCGCCTGTGGTCTGGGCACCGCCATCGCCGGCATGATCATCCGCGGAGAACCGGGCCAACCGCTGGTCCATTACGACACCGTCGGGTGGCTCGCGGCCGCGATGACGCTCTCGAGCCTAGGCATCGCAGGGCGGATCCGTCCGCTCGAGGCCGCTGCCCACACCACCCTGTTGGAGTCGCTCGCGGCCGCCGCGGAGGCCCAGGCCGATGCCGGGGAAGCCCTGACGGCGATCGAGGCGGAGTAGGATTGTCACGAATCACCCGGGCACCCTATCCTCCCACGGCGGTCTTCCCTGCCGGAGGACGCTTGGACGCAGAGGAGACGACATGAAGCGGCGAGCCGTGGTGACCGGGCTGGGTGTGGTCACGCCCCTGGGACGGGCCATCGACACCGTTTGGAGCCGTCTGGTCGCCGGCGACAGTGGCATCGGTCCTGTCACCCTGTTCG
Source organism: Planctomycetaceae bacterium (assembly GCA_947453875.1). Taxonomy (GTDB): domain Bacteria; phylum Planctomycetota; class Planctomycetia; order Pirellulales; family UBA1268; genus QWOP01. The sequence goes on from CANGIH010000158.1 coordinate 1,452, forward strand.
ACACCACCGGCTTCCGGGTGCAATTCGGCGGCGAAGTGGCCTGGGACGGCGAGAAGGAGAACATCACCAATCCGAAGGAGCTGCGCCGCCTCGACCGGTTTGTGCAATTCGCCCTCGCCTCGGCGATCGACGCGGTTCGTGATTCCGGGATCGATTTCTCTGGCGAGGATCCCTATCGCTGCGGCGTCTCGATCGGATCGGGCATCGGCGGGCTGTGGGAGTTCGAGACGCAACACGAGCGGCTGCTCAACAAGGGGAGCGACAAGGTCTCCCCCTTCTTCGTCCCCAAGCTCCTTCTCAATTCCGCCAGCGGGCATGTCTCCTCGATGTTCGGCTTGAAGGGGCTCAACATCGCCACGGCCACCGCCTGCGCCAGTGCCACCAATTCGATCGGCTCCGCACTCCGGGCGATCCAGCATGGCGAGGCGGACGTGATGGTGACCGGCGGCAGCGAGTCTGCCCTCACCCCCATGGGGCTGGCGAGCTTCCAGAACATGCGCGCCCTCTCCTTCCGCTCCGACTCGCCGCGTCAGGCGAGTCGGCCGTTCGACGCCGACCGGGATGGATTCGTCCTCGCGGAGGGGGCCGGCGTGGCGGTCATCGAGGAGCTCGAGCATGCCCGCCGCCGCGGTGCCCGGATCTACTGCGAGCTCAAAGGCTACGGGGCCACCGGCGACGCGGGCCACATCACCCAGCCTGACGACGAGGGGCAGGGAGCGACGCACGCGATGATCTTCGCCCTGCGGGACGCCGGTATCGATCCCAGCGCCGTCGACTACATCAACGCCCATGGCACCAGCACCCCGCTGGGGGACAAGGCGGAGACGGTCGCAGTCAAGCGGGTGTTCGCAGACCACGCGCGGCGCGTGGCGATCTCGAGCACGAAGAGCCAACTGGGCCACACGCTCGGCGCCAGCGGCGGCATCGAATTGGCCGTCTGTGCGCTGTCGATCGCACGGGGGGTGATCGCCCCCACGATCAATCTCGATACCCCCGACCCCGATTGCGATCTCGACTACACCCCCAACGTCGCCCGTGACGCCCGCATCGACGTCGCGATGTCGAACAATTTCGGCTTCGGCGGGCACAATGCCTCGCTCGTCGTGGCGAGGATGCCCTGACAGGGTGTCGCGGCCCCTCCTCTTCGGGTCCACCGCATGCGATTGGCGATTGCCCTGCGACTTTTGCTGCCCGCCCTCGGCCTGCTCGGCGGCCTCGGAGGTCGCGTCGCCCCCGCCGAGCCGCCGAATGCCTTGGCGACCGGCGCCCGGATCGATTCGGTGGCGGCCATGTTCGCCGGGAGCGACTGGGAGAGGGATCCCCTGGAGATCGAGGTGATCAGGGAGTGGGAAGAGGATGGGGTCGACTTCGAGGAGGTCTATTTCACCGGGCCGATCACCTACGGGGTGAAGACGAGGGTCCACGCGTTCCGCGGGGCGCCCTCCGGCGGCATGAACCTGCCCGGAATGCTCCACGGCCACGGAGGGGGAGGCTCGGCCAGCCTGCAGGCGGTGAAGTTTTGGGCCGAGCGGGGCTATGTGTGCGTCAGCTTCGACTACAGCGGCGAGCTTCCCGGGCGGACCCGGTTCACCGACTTCGGCGCCGCCATTCTCGGACAACGTGAAGGGAGGCCCGCGGCGGCCGAGGATGTGAAGACCGCGCGGTGGAATTTCTGGTACGGCGTGACCGCGGCGGGGTGCAGGGCGGTGACGCTCATCGCCGCGCATCCGCGGGTCGACAGGGAACGGATCGGGGCCTACGGCATCTCCGCCGGCGGATACCTCTGCTGGATGATGGCGGCGGCCGATCCGCGATTGAAGACGATCGTGCCCCTCTACGGGAACGCCGCCGGGATCGAGCGCGACCGGGCGACGTCGGCGCGGGTGCCGATCGTCGATCGGGCGGCTTTTGACCGCGAGGCATTCAGCCGCCATCCCGAGGCCCCGGAGCTCCACGCCCCGCTGATCCGTTGCCCGGTCCTCTTCATGACGGCCACCAACGACGGCTTCGATCTCGATGAATCGTTCGACACGCTCGACAGGATCGCTCCCCCCGCCCCGGCCCCCCGGCTCCTGCTGACACCTCGATGGGTCCATCACATGGAGCCGGCGGAGTCGCGGCTGCTGCCGGTCTGGATGGCATGGCAGCTCAAGGGGGAGGGAGCGGCCTGGCCGGCGACACCGGCGGTGGAGTTCATCGCGTCTGGCCCGGTGCCGGCGGTCGTCGTCCGACCGGAGGATCCCGACGGCGTGGCCGCCGTGTCGATTCACTACTCGATCGGCAATCCCAAGGCGGCCAGCCGTTACTGGCGCGAGGTTCCCGCCAGGCGGGAAGGAGGGACATGGACCGGCGATGCTCCCTTCACGCGGGCCGGCGAGAGGCTCCACGCCTTCGCCACGGTCTCCTACCGGGCCGGGCCGAGACTCAGCTCCCGGGTGATCGAGATCTCGACGGCGTCCCTGCCGGGGGTCAAGCCGACGCTCGCCTGGAGCCGTCAGATCGACTCCATGGAAGACGACCGGGGCTGGTATTGGGTGCCTGCGTACACCGAGCCGCTGACCTACGACGAGTATTTTCGCCCCTGGAGCGGCCCCGATGGATCGCGTCGATTCACCCTTCAACTCCCCAACAACCTCCCGGGCACCGGGCCGGAGCCCACGTTCCCCTTCGACATCGCCACGCAGCGCCTCGGCGACCCGCAGTGGCGCGGCACCGGACAGACTCGGCTGTTGATCGATTATTGGGGCCCCAATGCGCCGAAGGCGTTGCAGGTGCGGGCGGTCGAAAAGTGGTATCAGCCCGATGCCCGCGACTTCTTCCACACCCCCACCTTCCCCCCCCATCCCGAGCCGGGCTGGGTCACGCTCGAGCTTGAGGCGTCGGCGTTCCGCGACGGGGAGGGGAAGGCGATGGACGATTGGGGCGGGATCCAGGTCCTCGAGCTCATCGGCACGGCCGATGCCTCGAAGCCACCGGTGTGGGCCAACCTTCGCTGGGCCGACGCCCCCTCCGGCCCGGCATCCCCAGCGAATCCCTCCGAGCCTTGAGCCCTCCGCCGTCTGGAAACGCTACTCGAAGACGATCATGGCGTGGACGTCGAGCCGCGGCAGCGTCACTTCCACGCCCGTCCCGGTCTGCTTGATCGGCAGTGCCACATGGGCCGGTTCCTCGAAGGCGGTCGTGATCCCCATCCCGGAGAGGCTGACGGTGATCCCCATGATCGGCAGCGTCTCTTCGCGTTGGGAGGGATTGTTCTCGGGGATGGCCCGATTGGCGGTCGTGTTCACCTCGTTGAGGAGATGGACGATGGTCCGCCGTCCTTCCGACTGCGTGTAGGAGGCTGTCTGAACGCACAGCGGTGCTGCGACCTCGACCGGCGAGGGTGCTGACGCCGCCCAGCGGACGGCGTTGCTGATGAGGCGGCGCTCGTACTGGTAGGGGGCGAGAAAATAGGCCTGCCCGATGTCGGCGGCGAAATAGGCACAGCGTCCCCCGGCCGTCTCGTTGAGGACGATGAATGGCCACTCGACCGGCACGCTCAACCGTCGGCCCAGCTTCTTCGCCCCTGCGGCGGCGTCGACATTCGTCATCCAGCCGATGTACTGGAGCCGATCGGAGCCACGCCGGTAGTTCGAGCGCACCACCGGATCGTCGCTGATCGGGTGGAGTTCGGGGCCAGTGATGCCAAGATGGAGTTCGGTCCATTTTGGATAAGTGGGCCACCGCGCCGAGAAGTCTTCCGTCGCCCGGTAGTGGGCCCCGAAGACATCCGCCAGCGCGAAGTCGTCGCGGCGGTCGCCGAACTCGTCGCAGATCGAGCTTTCGTGCAGCGCCACCAGTCCGCCGCCATCCCTCACGAAGGCCCGGATCACCTCGGTCGCCCGCGCGCTCAAACAGGCCGCGTTGGGGAGGATCAGCACCTTGTACTGCCGGAGCGTCTCCAGGGTTTCAAGGTCGGGCTCGATGAGGATATCGAGCGGGAGGTGATCCTCCATCATCGCCCGGAACACCCCGACCGCCGATTCCATGTGTGCGGGCATCCTCCGCTCGCCGGGGGCGAGCGTGCCGATATCCGGCGTATCCACGCCGCTGCCGATCCAGGCGCCAAGCGGCACTTCCGTGCGGGCACCTGGCAGGCCGTAGAGGAGACGGCTGCTTTCGCCGACGAACATCGCGGCCCACTTCAGCGACCGGGCATCGCGGGTGAAGGGCTCCCGTTCCGCGGCGGCCGCATTGAGGTGCGACAGGGGCGTGTCGGCATTCTGCTGCCAGCGTCCCTGGGCGGGGATGCAGCCATTGGTCACGACCGTCATCTCACGGAGATCGCATTCCGCCCGGGGGGGCTGCATGTTGAATTGCCCCTGTTCGCAAAGGTAGGGGAGAATCCATGCCGGACGGTCGCCGGTCAGCCCGCGGTAGTAGCGGCAGGTGAAGGCGGGGAGGAGATTGCTTCCCTGATCGGCGGGAAAGTCCCAGAGCAATTCGAGGAAGGGCGCGTCGAGCACCCGGTGCAAAGCGTCAGTCCCTTCGGCGGCGGGGGCGCCCATCCAGTGCCACCAGCGCCCCGGGCCGGTCGTCCACGGGGCGGTGACGAAGTCGGGCTTCACCGCTTTGAGGGCGGCGGTCCATCTCGCCACGAAGCGGGTGTAGCGGTCGAGCCGCCACTTGAGGTAGTGCCGGTATTCCGTCGAGTTGACGTCGCGGACGGCGGGAATCTCCCGGCCGCACTCGGCTGCGTAGGACGCGGTGCATGAAGGGCAGAAGCACTGCGCCCAGCAGCCGAAGCC